>CAZFGB010000217.1:0-4377 GCA_964518405.1 uncultured Pseudomonadales bacterium
GGATCTGTTTGACCGCTTCCTTCTGCCCCTCGTTGAGCCGGCCGCGGTGCAGCCGGGTCGTGGCGATCCACGGGCGCATGATCCGCCGACCTTTTCCCTGTCCGGCGCGCATCAGGTCGATGGTTTCGGATTCCCTCGCCAGCGCCGCGTCCGTGGTCCACCCCATGGCGGGGCCGCAGGCGCGGGGCAGGCCTATGCCGGTGCGGTGCAGGGTGCCGTTGTTCGCCAGTTCGTCAATGGCCTTCTCGGCGGCCTCCACCGTGACGGCCCCCGGATCGCGGGCGAGCACGGCCGCGAGCAGGTCGTTGTGCGTGAACACCGACTGGCGTTCGCTCAGGTGGTCCACCGCCCATTCGGCGGTCTGCGCCGCCGTGAAATCAGGATTGGCGAACATGTCCTCCTGGCCCCGGGTGGGTTCCAGTCCCGATGTTCTGCGCTTCGCCCCCGAAACCAGTGCTTTCCCCGAAAAGTCCAGGTCCCGGGCCTGCTTGGTCCAGTCCCGCACGAGCCGGGTCTTGTCAACGTCCCTTTTGCTGGCCCGCGTCATCAGCGCGGCGCGGTCCGCCATTCGCGCATTCTCTCCCGGCTCGCCCAGGCCCCGTTCCTCCATTGCCGCCACGATGTCTGCGCGTCGCGTGGAAAACGCCTCGATCGCTTCGCGGGAAACGCCGGCAATCTCAAATCGGCCGTCCGAGTGCGTCTTTTCGATGTCGTAGCCGAGGCCTTCCAGCCCCCGGGTCAGTTCCGCCCGGTAGATGGCGCCGATCGCCATCACGCCCCGGTACACGCCGTCGTTGACCATGGTGCGCCACTTCTTGTCGTCCCCCTGCACCATGTTGGCGATCACCGCGTGGGTGTGAAGCTGGGGGTCCAAGTTCCGGGACGTGTCATGGGTGAACGTGGCCGCCACCATCTTCTGGTGGCCCTTGCGCACCATCGCGCGGGTCACGGGATCCATGACGCGGGTCTCTATGGCGCGATTCTCGATCCAGTCGAGCGTGCGCTTCACGGCGCGGCCGTGGACTTTCAATATTCGGCGGTCCCCGCCCACCAGCGCCGCCAGGGACACCGACTTCGGCGCGGACAGCGTGACGTCGATGCCGGGACGGTGATGGAACTTGCCGTCGCGGTCGGTCTTGCCCAACCGCCGCCCGTCCGGGACATGGCCTTCCAGCACCTTCCGGAACGCCTCGGGTTCCACCGGCCCGGACAGGCCCATCGCCTCGGCACCCCGGCCCGCCCAAGCGCTGGCTTCCTTGTGGGCGTCGTCGTCCTTGGCGTAGTAGCCGTCCTTCTCGTAATAGCTGACGCCCTGGGCGGCGGACGCGACGGAGCCGATGGAGGCTACCACGGCTTGTGCCCGGCAAAGGGGTTGCACCCAGCAAACGGGCTGCGCCCGGCAGAGGGGCCGTCAGCGGCCGCGCCGCCGTACCGGTAACTGGAATCGCTGCCCCGAAAAATACCGAGCAGAAACGCCGCATCGGTGTGGCGGACATGTGCGGTTGCGGATCGGCGCTGTCGGCTTCCAAACGCGTCATGGTGCGCGAAATGCGCGCGGCGTGCGCACGCGCAGGCGCGATTCCGACCCTCAACCGGTTGGTGTTCACGGACCGGCGAGGGCGGTAAAATCCGTTGGCGATCAACGTTCACGGCCCGAACGTAGCACCGCCGGAAACGGGTCCGCAACGACGTTCGGAAGGTCGTTCGCGCCGTGTTGACTCTTTGTTGACCCGGCTGTAGGGCCGGTTAAGCGCGCTTTATGGCCTTGTAAATAATCACCTTATTTACAGTAGGTTACGAGCGACATGGCGCTTTATTTGCAATTTTTTTGTGAGGATGGGGAAACTTCTCGACTATCTCTCCAACGCTCGGGACGGGCACAAGGCGTTTCGCATCGAGTACTTCGATGCCGCTGGCGGCGGTTATTCGTATCACGACTTCCGACTGTTGTCCCTGTCCGTTGGCTCCGACGGTTCAGCCAAGTTCAAGCTGGCCCGTGGCGCACAGATCCTGACGCTTGCAATGCTTGATATAGCGCCAGAATTCGCGCAGGAAGCCGAGGCGATCATGATCCGTAAGGCAGTCGAGCGCGGTCGCTTTCAGGATGCCCGGACCCTCGCACAGCGGGCACGAATGCGCTCGATTCACTACCAGCAGTTTATAGAAGACCGGTTGTTTCAGGTCCGTCGCGCCGCCGACCGGGTTGTCTGGAGCCAGGAGGTGCTACCGGAGCTAGACAAAGCCCGCGCGCATTTAAGCGAACGGCGCAAGCACGAAGTCGAGATTATCGAATCGATCCGAGAGCATATCGCAGGCGCACGCGGCGACACGCGTGATCCTCTGGTCGATCTCAAGAATACGATCGACGAATGCCGCCAGCGCCATGCAGCTCTTTTGCAACGCGTCATGACCGCGTCGGAGGAGTTCCGCCGAGTTCAGGTGAACGCTTTCCGGGCTCGTCGTACGCAGAACGTGCCGGATCTCGAGGACCGAATTCTCGTTCCATTGCTGGCCTCGCCGATGAGAGCGGTTTCTGGCATGAGCGACGATGTTGGGATCGCGTTCGCAGCCCCTACACCGCCGCGGCTTTTCGATCTGACGTTGCTGTTCCAGCGCGTCACCCAGCCCCGGTTCCGGCGCGATCCCGCCGTTGAGCACGATGAGCATGATCTCGTAATGATTGAACACGTGCCGCCCGAGTTCGACTCCGACGAGATCGGAGAGGCGCAGGAGTGGTTGGTCCGGCAGCTCTCGAAGCGCACGCACCTAGACATGGAATCGGCGATCAGCGCAGCCGAACGACAAGGTCTCGCGGAGTCCGCCCTGCGCTGCGTACTGTTTCTGATGCTGCGGTCGTGGTGTCCTCAGGATGATCCGCTGGGCGTCATCGCTTCGATTGACGGGACGATCGCGCATGAGCGTGCTGCGGGCGACAACTTGGTGCTCGTGAGGGATGCGGAACGATGGCCAACCTGACTCATCTGAGCGAGGCGCAGAAGGCAGTTCTCCTCCTAAGCAAGGGACTGTCGCCGCGAGCCTCCGCGCTGCGCGGCGATGCCGACTATCTTCAATTGCTAACGCATTGGCGTGCTGACCCAGAGTTCCGAGAACTCGTACACGACCTCGCGCCGATGCTCGGCCTGAGAGTCATTGACGTTCTCGAACATGCAATCGTGCTGGCGCCGCTCGGCGCGGACAGCGTGTTTGCCGTTACGCTTACTGAGCTTCGCCCGGGTATCGGCGAGATGTCGCGCGGCGCTCTCGCTCTCGTTCACGTCGCGATTGCGGCGACCTTCTTTCCGACCGCCGTATCGTTGACGGGGGCGCAGGACGACTTCGCAGAGGTCTCGGCCACCCCGGCGAGGATTGCGGCGGTGCTCCGCGAACACTGCGGGCGTCTTAAGGCCGAGGCGGGGGACGACCCACGTCTGGCGGACGCGGGGTTGGTAGAAGCTTGGCGTGAGCTCGCCCGTCTGCCGGATACCAGACCCGACGGAAGCCAGCGTGCGGCACTGAGCTCGCTCGC
Organism: uncultured Pseudomonadales bacterium; assembly: GCA_964518405.1. Taxonomy (GTDB): domain Bacteria; phylum Pseudomonadota; class Gammaproteobacteria; order Pseudomonadales; family Azotimanducaceae; genus VXNE01. The sequence goes on from CAZFGB010000217.1 coordinate 3,527, forward strand.
AGGAATGGTCAAGCTCGTTCTCAATCAGCTTCACGAGCACGGAATGGTGCAGACCCTTGATACTGCGGAAGGTGAGACCTACATCCCTACACCACGCTACAGGCTGCAGGTGCGTGAGCTTGCCGCCAACGAGTTGTTCGAACGGTGTGCCGCTTTCCTGCCAGATTTCCTCGATCAGGGGAGAGCGTGAATGCGGTACATGACGCGCATCCATCTCTCCGACTGCGGCTGGCACGAGGCATACTACCCCGGGACCACGATCGAACTTGCCGATCCCAGGACCGGAGAGCCCAAGCACACAGTGTTCAGCCTAGAGAACACCGGTGGCAAGACATCGTTTCTGGCACTCGTGCTGAGTTGTTTCGATCCCAGCGAGCGACGGTTTCTGAAGACTCTGATCCGCCCCAACCAGAAGTTCGGCGATTACTTCGGCGACGTACCTGCGTTCATCCTGGTCGAGTGGGAACTTTCCGCCGCTCAGACGAGCTTTCTCGACAAGCAACGCTTGGTTACCGGTCAACTGGTGGTTCCGCGGGGGGAGGGACGGCAGCGAGAGCTCGACCGATATTTCTTCGCGTTTCGAAGTGCGCCGGGTCTCGCACTCGACGACATCCCGGCCCCCGGTCTCCCGGGATTAGAGGCGCATGGCAGGATCAATGGGCATCAGGATGTAGTCCGTTGGCTCTACACGATGCGTTCGCGCCATCCCGGAAACTTTCAGAGCTTCGTCAAGCAATCGGAATGGAAACGGAAGCTCGCCGAAGAGAAGATCGACACCGAGTTGCTAGCCGCCCAGGTCGAGTTCAATCGAAGCGAAGGCGGTATCGAGGACTTCCTGAACTTCCGCACCG
>CAZFGB010000218.1:0-22057 GCA_964518405.1 uncultured Pseudomonadales bacterium
CCGTTGTTTCGCCCATCCCACCCATCCCGCATCCCGTCGATCTTGCCGCCGGCGCGGTAAGTCCGACAATCTGAGCCCCGGACATTCGGGGATCGCCCTGTTTGAGGAGCCCATCATGAAAATCACCGACATTCGTACGGCTGTTGTCCGCGTACCCATCGAACGACCCACCGCTATCGCCACGCGCCAGCTCGGCGCGCGGGAATACATCCTGGTCTGGATCGACAACGATGCCGGCCAGACGGGAGTCGGGTATACCTACGCCGGCACGGTGGGCGGCGCGGCGACGTACGAGTTCATGCGAGAAGCGTTTCACCCGCTGTTGATCGGGCGGGATCCGCGGCTCATCGAGCGCCATTGGGCCGCGATGTACCAGGAAGTGCTGCTGGCCGGACGGCGCGGCGCCGCCCTGCGCGCGATCTCGGCGGTCGACATCGCGCTCTGGGACCTGCTCGGCAAGATCGCGGGGCTGCCGCTCTATCGTCTCCTCGGCGGCTGGGCCGACGAGGTGCCGGCGTATGCCTCCGGCGGTTACTACCGTCCCGGCGATCCGCTCGAAAACGTCCGCGACGAAGTCCTGTTCTACAAGGCGCTCGGTTTCACCGATTTCAAGATCAAGGTCGGCGGCGCCGCCTTCGACGTCGATGTCGACCGGGTACGCACCGCCAGGGATACGATCGGGCCAGGCAGCCGCCTGGCGCTCGACGCCAACAACGCGTGGCGCTGGCCTTTCGAGGCCATCGCGTTCGCGCGGGCGGTAGAGGACTGCGATATCTGGTGGCTGGAAGAACCGCTCTCCCCGGACGACATCGCCGGCCATGCAGAGATCGCCCGCACGCTCGAAACGCCGGTGGCGACGGGGGAGATCCATGCGACCCGGTGGGACTTCCGCGACCTTATTGCGCAACAGGCAGCGGACATCCTGCAACCCGACGCCAACGTGCTGGGCGGCATCGGCGAATGGATGAAGGTGGCCCACACCGCCGCCTCCTTCAATCTGCCGGTGGCGCCGCACTGGCACGCGAACGTGCACGCCCACCTGGTGGCGGCAGCGCACAACAGCATCACGGTGGAGTATTTCGCGCTCGAGCAGGACATCTACAACTTCGAGCGCCTGGTGACGCCGGAGACGCGCCTCAAGGTCAAGGACGGCCGCATCCCGCTGCCTCGGGGGTCCGGCATCGGGATCGAACTCGACGCGCAGGCCGTCGACCGCTGGCGCGCAGACTGACGGCGCAACTTCGGGTCGCTCGCCCCGCGACCGGCCTTCGCCGTCGAGGCCCGGCTACCCTTCCTCGATCGCCGACAGGCTATGCTTTCGGGGTTCCTGCTTTCTTCGCGCGACCATGCGTGTGAATCCCAGGTTCCTGCCCGCGTCCACGCGCAGCATCTCGACGTGCGAGACCTCCCCGCGCCACTCCCCCGACACCGGGGGAATACGCGGTCCTTGAGACCCGCTTCCCGGATTCGCTCCCAGTTATCGCTGGCCGGAACCCACAGATCCGTCGCCCATACCTGCAGGTCAAACTCTTTCGCGAGAAATATGGAGCTGATGGCCATGCCGCAGCCGAGGTCCAGGACGCGCATCCCCGGCTTGAGGTCCATCACCTGGCTCAAGGACTCGGTCAGCCACAGGACGTTCGGTCCCATCATGTGCCTGATTGTCCAGTCGACGTCGTACTTCGCCGACCGGGGAAACGCAGCCGGCCTGAAAGCCCTGGTCAACTCTTCCCGGTTCGCCTGCACCTCGTCGATATCCAAAAAAAAGCTCCAGCCCCGGACTTGGGCCGGGGCTGGAGCCTGGGTTCAGCAAGAACTGCCTATTTGGCAGGCGTGCTCTTGACCTTGATCATTCCGCTGGTTCCGCCTCCAAGGCGAATCGACCGCTGCCAGACGCCGGGCGTCACGCAGTTTTCCGGAATCAGGCCGGCGTGCCGGTCTTCGGGCCGGAAGTAGGTCTTGATCAGGCCCGGCTCCCATTCCGCGAAATAGGTGTCCGCAGGATTTCTCGGACCGCCCCGTCCCTGCCGGATCAGTTGCATGCCGCCGCCCTTGACGTGGAAGGAACAGGTATTGCCTCCCTCGGTGCCTCGATCCCTGAGCTCTTGAATGGTGTCTTCATCGACGCCGCCCGGGGTGAAGTCCATGGACAGTCGGACCTTGCCCTCGTAGATGATCTCGGACCGGTCGTGCTCCACCGTCATCTCATCGCACACGTACTTGGGCCATCCCCAGACGTTGCCTTCCACGGCGGTATAGAAGTTCGGCACCGGCACGCTGATCACCAGCCAGGATTCGAGCCCGTCGGGGCACTTGGCCTTGACCATCACCCGGCCTTCCATGAAGTTGACCGGCTCCCGGTTCATGTCCCAGTAGGAGACCATCACCTCCGGCTTGTCCGGCATCGTCAGCGGCGGATACATGTACGACTCGTAAAGTTCGAGGTCGGCAGGCTCGATGACGGTGGTGTGGCCGAATGTGCCCTCTCCCCGCTTGGCCATTTCCTCGGCTTCCTCCACCGTGAGCCTCTTGCTCGGCGCACGCGGTAGATCCATGTTCACTATTTCGTCGCGGTCATCGTCGTCGATCCACCGGGCGACGTTTTCGACCAGGATTCTGGCCAGGATCTCTCGATCCATCTCTGTCTTTATCCCGCCCCTTGTCATCTGCTTGCCGCCGGCATGCTTTTCGGGGGGGTAGGTAACGATCTTGCCCATTTGGCCTCCTCAGCCCTCAATTCGACTTAATTGGCTTAATTCTGCCGCGGCACGGCATTCCGTGTCACTCCGACCGCATAGCTTAACCCGAATTCTCGGCGAAGCGACACCATCAGGGGAAATCCGCAACCTGGCAACCTGCGCCATGGAACGATGAAGCACCGGTCCCCGAGCCAAAATCGGGTACTCTAATTCGGCCACGGACATCGTGCAGGGGAATGGAGCAACCATGGCCGCGCCACTGAAAGTCGGCATGCTGGGCACCCGCGGCATCGCGAGAAACCACATGACTCCCTACCTCACGCATACCGACCAGGTGCGGATGACGGCGGTATGCGACATGGTGGAGCCGCTCGCGCGCGAGTACGCGAAGGACGCGGGCGTCGAAGACGTCTACACGGATTTCGACGACATGTTGGCGAACGCCGACATCGACGCCGTGGACATCTGCACCAATCACGCGGCGCACGCGCCATGCACCATTGCAGCAGTGCAGGCGGGCAAGCACGTCCTCGTCGAAAAGGCCATGGCGAACACGCTGCGGGCCTGCCGCGACATGGTCGAAGCCGCCGACAAGGCGGGCGTGACGCTGATGATCGCCCATCAACTGCGGCATTCCCGTGAAGCCAACGCCGTAAAACGGTTCATCGACGAGGGCCGCCTCGGGGATATCCAGGCGGTTCGCACCCACGTCACCATGGGCGGCCCGAAGAGAGGCTGGATGTGCGATGCGGCGCCGGGCGGCGGCGTCCTGCAGCTCAACTCCATCCATCACATCGACCTGCTGCGCTACTACGTCGGCAACGTGAAGCGCGTGATGGGGGTCTGCAAGTCCTCGCAGTCCCACATGGTCAACGGCGCCGAAGACCTGGTCGCCGCCACCCTCGAGTTGGAGAGCGGCGCGATCGGCGGGCTGTTCGCAAGCTGGACGACCGAAATGACCCCCGAGAGAGCGGCCTACCTGTTGTTCGGCACCAAGGGCACGGTGCACTCGACTCCACCGTACAACCCCAGGAGCCGAGAAAGCCCGACCTCTCATTTCGGCACGATCATGCATGCGCTCAAGGATCCCGACGAGAACCTCGACCGACGCAACGATGCCGATCTGCAAAGGTTGAGGCATCCGCCTTTCGATGTCCTTCCCACCAGGGAAGCCGATCAACCGACGGTGAACCTGTTCGTCAACGAGGTCCTGCACTTTGCGGAGTGCTGCGCGACAGGCAAGGAGCCCACCAGCAGCGGCCGGGACAACATAGAGTCGATGAAGGTGGTCTTCGCCATCTACGAATCGTCGCGGACCGGCAAGGCGGTCGACCTGGCCGATCTCTAACGGACGACATACAAGACGCAGGGAGACGAAAGGAACATGTCCACACCACTGAAAGTCGGCCTGCTGGGCTGCGGCGGCATTTCGCGGGTACACATGACCCCCTACCTCACGCATCCCGACCGCGTGCGTCTCACCGCTGTATGCGACATGGTGGAATCGCTCGCCCGGAACTATGCGAAAGACGCGGGCGTCGATGCCGTATACACCGATCTCGACGACATGCTGCACAACGCCGATATCGATGCGATCGATATCTGCACCAATCACGCGGCGCACGCCCCCATCACCATTGCCGCCGCGCGAGCGGGCAAGCACGTGCTCGTCGAGAAGGCGATGGCGAACACGCTGCAGGCCTGCCGCGACATGATCGAAGAAACCGACAAGGCGGGAGTGACCCTGATGATCGCCCACCACCTGCGTCACTCGCGCGAAGCCACTGCGGTGAAGCGGTTCATCGACGGGGGGAACCTCGGCGAGATCCAAGCGGTTCGCACCCACGTGACCATGGGCGGCGGCGGAGGTGGACGCGGAGGCAAGAGGTGGAGCAGCGACTTCAATATGGGCGGCGGCGTCCTGATGCTCAATTCCATCCACCACATCGATCTGCTGCGCTACTACATCGGAAACGTCACTCGGGTGATGGCGGTTCGGAAGACCGCCCAGCCGCACATGATCAACGGCGCCGAAGACCTGTGCGCCGCGACCCTTGAGTTCGAGAACGGCGCGATCGGCGGACTGTTCGCAAGCTGGACCACCAACGAGACCCCCGAAAGGGCGGCCTACCTGATCTTCGGCAGCAAGGGCACGCTGCACTCGACTTCACCGGAGAACCCCAGAAGCAGCGCAAGCCCGATCCCGCATTTCGGCACCATCAAGTACGCCCTCAAGGATCCGGACGAAGATCTCGACTTCCGCGACGATGATGACCTGCAACAGCTGCTGCATCCGCCTTTCGATCCGCTTTCCACCATCGAGGCGGATCAACCGACCGCCAACTTCTTCGTTAACGAGATCCTCTACTTCGCGGACTGCTGCAAAACGGGCAAGGAACCCACGAGCAGCGGCCGCGACAACATCGAGTCGATGAAAGTGCTCTTCGCCATGTACGAGTCCTCCCGAACCGGAAGGGCCGTCGACCTGGCTGATCTCTGATGGGCAGCGCCACAAAGGAGGGAGTCAAGGCAATGGACTTCGGCGAGTTCGCGGCCACGGAAGCCATCAATCCAGCCTACAACCGAATCAAGGAACTTGACCTCGAAAGCCACGTGTTCGACATCGAAACTTACGGCTTCACCGTCGTGCCGCCCGAGAAAGTGGCGTCGCGGGAGTTCTTCGAACGCGTCCGGGAGACGGTGTTGCGGATCGCCCGGAACAGGACCGGCGTGGATCTGCAACTGGACCGCAACGGCAGCGCCGGCAATATCGAGACCGCGGCGCGAAGCAAGCATCAGTTCCTGTTGTTCTGCCTGCTGTCGGAAGACCCGATTTTCGAAGAATGGGTTTTGAACCCGACATTCAACACCTTCGCGGACTACTTCATGCGGGGCCAGTACCAGTTGTCGAACCTGGGTTCGTTCGTCAAGTGGAAAGGCGGTCCCGAGAGCCTCGGCCTGCACGCCGACGGCGGGACCAACCAGGACGGCCGCATGCCTTCCTGCGGCGATGTCTTCAACTCGGTCTGGGCCCTCACGGACTACAGCCTGGAACACGGCGCCATCGCAATGGTTCCAGGCAGCCACAAACTTTGCCGCCTGCCCGTCGAGTGCGAAGGCGAAGACGTTGCAGTTCCGGTGGAAGCCCCGGAGGGCTCGCTCATCCTCTGGCACGGCAATACGTGGCACGGCGCCTATCCGAAGAGGACCGACGGGCTGCGGTTGAACCTCACCACCTACGTGTGCAACAAGCGCCTGAAGCCGCAAGAGGACTTCCTCGCCAACGTGACCCAGGAGATGCTGGACCGCAACCCGGTGGAATTCGCGCACCTGGTGGGCGCCGACGACTGGATGGGCTGGACGGACTCGCAGGGACCCCGCTACAAGTACACCCGGCTCAACACCCCGTTGGGCGCAATCAACAAGAACGTCTATTGAGGCGGTCGGGCGGATTCACCGCCACGCACGCATTGCTCCCCTTTCAGGCGTGCGCCGATTGTGCGGATTCCGCGTCGGCGTGCGGCGCCATCGGGGCCAAGTGCGGCGCGACCGCGTTGTAAAGCCCAAGCGCGGTGATCAACGCCAGGACCAGGAAGACGTACCTGCCCTGCGTTTCAAATCTCTCGCTCAACGCACCGAACTTGGCGTCCAACGCGTCGACCTTGGCATCGACCTTGGCGATCTCGCCCCTCAACTCGTCCACGGCGCGGTCGAGGTCCTGCTTGGTCGCGACGCTGCCGGCGAGTTCGTCGTTGAGCGCGCGCGACATGGCTTCCGCCTGCCGGGTCTCCACCCCGGCCGCCTTCAACCGGTCGGCGTAGCGCAAGGCGTCGATCACGGAGGGTTCCATCGTTGCTGATTTTTCCGCCGACGCGAAGATACCACTATGGCGAACCTCTCATCCGATGTATGTAGGACAACCGCCATTCCGCGCGACGAAACGGCTGTCGGCGTGGATTCCGGCACAGGCAGGCTCAGTTGTAGAGGTCCTTGGCCCGGAATGCTCCCCCCAACTCGTCCGCGTAGGCCGACACAAACTGCTCCGCATAGTCGGCCTTGGCCGCCTCGTCGACCGGATTCTCGTAGCCGGGCACGACGCCCTGCTGCATCAGGATGGCGAACCGCGCCGGGTGGCGGTCCAGCATCTGCTGCGGGACGCGCCCGATGAAGTTCTCCTGGGTGCGGATGAAGGGACGCACCATGTAGACCGGTACGCTCACCCGCAGCCCCTGCGCCGTGCGGTTGTATGAGCCGTGCCAGGTCTTGCCGGTCCAAACGACCAGCGAGCCCGCCTTGGCCTCGACCGGAACGACGTCCTCGTTGCCGCCTTCGCCGATGATGGCTTCGCGGCCATCCGGGTTGCGGCACAATCTGTGGCTGCCCGGCACGAAGGCCGTTCCGCCGTTCTCCCGATTGAAGTCGGTCAGCACGTACATCAACTCGCACACCATGGACTGCGGCGGCAGCGGTGATGCCAGCGGCGTGTCGGTGTGCAATCTGAACGTGCTCCTGTTCGGCCCCTTCATCCAGCAGCCCATGCCCGACAGCACCACGCTGTAGCCGCACAGGTAGGTAGCCATCGCCAGCAGCACGGGGTTCATCAACGCCTCTTCGAAGACTTCATCCTCGAAAAAGATCGAGTGCATGATGTCGCCGACCGGCGAGTCCGGCGCATCCCTCTGACCCAACGGCATCCGACCCTTTGGGCGGCCTCCCTTGACTGAGGATCCTCTAGGCGTGATCGGCAGGTTGGCGTGCGTGGCGCCGGTCTTCATGTCGGGCCGCTCCCCGTTGCGTCGTTCGGCGATGTCGAGACACGCGGCAAGCATACGGTCCGCCAAGCCATTCGGCGATGCGATCTCCGGCGGGATAACGGTGTAGCCGTGGGTGTCGAGATCCGCGACGTAAGCCTGCAGCCCGAGCTCGCAGATCTCGTTCCAAACGCGATCAAGCCCGGACTCGGAAGCGGTAGCTGCTACTGCCATGATTCTTTTCCTCCCCGTGCAATACCCTTGATTCTACGCCTGTTGGTAGCGACATCGGCAAGCCCGAGACAGTGGTCCGGCCGATCAGCCAGTCGTCGATGTTGGTCCGCGGAACTCCTGATCGATGATTGTGCAAGAATGCGTCCACGCGGGCGCCAAAGCGCAAGAAGACCAAAGTGCCCGCAGTTCCATTTCGGGCACGTTCCGAGACCAGCGGATACAGGAGCACGCATGGCAACACCAATGAAAGTCGGCCTGATCGGCACGGGAGGCATTTCCAATCGACACATGATCCCCTACCTCGAGCGCCCGGATCGGGTGCGACTCACGGCGGTATGCGACATCGTCGAGTCTCTCGCGCAGGATTACGCGAAGAGGGCGGGCGTCAAAGAAATCTACCTCGACTTCGAAGAGATGCTGCGAAAAGCCGACATCGATGCGGTCGACATCTGCACCGGCCATTCGTCGCATGCGCCGTTGGCCATCGCCGCAGCCAATGCCGGCAAACACGTGATCGTCGAGAAGGCGATGGCGCACACGCTGCAGGGCTGCAAGGACATGATCGAAGCGGCCGACAAGGCGGGGGTGACCCTGATGGTTGCCCAGCACCTCCGGTATTCGCCTGAGTCCCGCGCAGTGAAGCGTTTCATCGACGAGGGCAACCTGGGCGAAATCCGGGCTGTTCGGACGCATTCGATTGGGGGCGGCGGCGGGGACCGGAGACCGGACGACTGGATGAAGGATGGCGGGGCAGGCGGCGGCGTCATGCTGGTCCAGAGCGTCCACCACCTGGATCTGCTGCGGTTCTACGTGGGCAACGTCGAACGGGTCATGGGGATATCCAGATCCTTGCAGGAGAACTTCCTCAACGACGCCGACGACCTGGTCGCCGCGACGCTGGAGTTCGAAAACGGGGCGGTGGGCGATCTGATGGCGAGTTGGTCGACGCCCGTGTCACCGGAAGGGATGTCGTACATGATCCTGGGCAGCGAAGGCGCCGTACACTCGACGCCACCCACCCTGGACCAATCAATCGAGGCTCCGGTTCGCCAGTTCGGGACCATCATGTACGGCGTGAGGGACAGGGCACAGGAAGAGCAACAGACGAGAGCAATGCAGTCGGGCCCCCTGCGCCGTCCCCTGACCAAGGAGCGACTCGCATTGATGATGCGCCGGCCGTCCTTCCAACCGTTGCCGACGGGCGACGACGACCTGCCCAGCGACGACTACTTCATCAACGAAATCCTGCACTGGGAGGAATGCTGCAGAACGGGAGAGGAGCCCATCAGCAGCGGCCACGACAACCTCGAGACGATGAAGATCATCTTCGGGATCTTCGAGTCGTCACGGTCAGGTACGGTGATAGACCTCGCCGACCTGTAGATCGGAGACCACTACCGGAGTCCGCCACCCGTTGAGAGGCTCGTCGGCGACCTGACCGGCACCTGCTCGCGCAGGATCAACATTCGGCACCGTCTGGTGTACCAAATACTCGACGCGGACCGCGTCGTGAAGGATCTGCGTATGTGGAGCCACTACGAACAGTTATCTTATCGACGGCGACCCGGGTCGCTGTAGGTCCAGCCGACCGCCAACGGCGTTGAGCCGGGGCCAACGGCGCTTGGGTCAGCTCCGATCAACGACGTTCATGGAATCCACCGCTACCAATCAAGCACAAAGCGAACCGTGACCGTTGTCTCTTGCGCCATGCGGCAGGACATCTCATCGCGGTCCGGGAACTTGGCCGACCATCTCTGAACCCGGCTCACGGCCGCTCTTGCGAATCGATCGAAGTGTCGCGGTCGATCCGCGCTGGATCGTTCCGGCACCACCGTGACCTCCTCGTCCACCGTCTCGCCCGCTTCATCCACCGCAAAAGCTACCGTGATGACGGCATTTCCGTAGTTGTACCGACCGCCTCTCGGGTACCTCGGATGCAGGTCACTTGCGTTGGAAGCAGACAGGATCGGACAGGGCGGCAACTCGGGCGCCGCTTCGGTTGCGGCCTCCGAGACTTCCATTTCAGTTGTCGGATCGGGCGCGGGCGACTGCGGCGGATCGCCTTCCGCGCCTTGCCGTTCTTCCTCGGCCTGCCGCTCGAGTTCCCTGCGCACTTCCGCCTCCGCTTGACGCAGGCGTTCGATCTCCCGCTCCCTTTCCGCTTCCGCTTCGCGGAGCCGTTCGATCTCCCGTTGCCTTTCGGCTTCCGCTCGACGCAGGCGATCGAGTTCCGCCGCCCGGTCAGCCTCCTCCTGGCGTTGGCGCTCGGCCTCCCGCTGCAGCCGCGCCCGTTCCATGGCTGCGTGTCTTTCCCTCAGCTGAATCAAGGTTTCCTCTGTCACCCCGTCGCCGAGCCTGGACAGATTCTCGTCGATGAGCAGAACCAGTTGAAGCAACTCCTGTAGTCGCTCTTCCGTCGGCGCAGGGCCTTCGCCCCGCACTTCGTCGATACCGAGGTAGAAGTTGATCCGGCCCATCTCCGCAACCAGCGTGTTGGTCAGATCATAGGCATCCGAAAGGGTCAGCCGGACGAGGACCAGTTCCGGCGCGCGCGAGGGGTACATGCCCAGCTTGGATTGCAGGTATATCGCCTTCTCATTCGCTCCCAGAACCTGGCGAACCACTTCCGTCACCATTTCGGGACCCTCGATCATCCGAGCTTCTTCGGCTATCGGCCTCTCTGATCGAAGGGGCGTGCCCAGCGACTCGGCAGCGAGTTCGATCTCAGCCAGGACGATGGAAACGTTGCGGTAGACATCGGTGATCGTCAGGGGCCGGCCCCGAATCCCGTCCAACAGGAACGAAGCGTCGGCCAACCTCTTGTAGACCATACTCGGCGTCTTGCCCGAAATCAGGGGCGCCGGTTCGACTTCGCGATCGATATCCAGCTGCGACTTGATCTTCCGCAATTCCCCGACCAGACGCCCCATGCTGTCGAGCACATCGTCCGGCGTAATCCTCTTCGCCGGTATCCGGCCCGCAGACGCCTCCGGCATGCCGAAACGGTGTTGAATGCGCCGGACCTTGGTGCGGAGTTCCAGCGTCTTGGCGTAAAGATGGACCGGGTCGCGATCCACCTGCGGCTCACCCTCCCAAGGATAATCGCTGACCCCAAGCGCATCTCGAAGGACCTGCACCTCCGCGATGAAATCCTCGACGGCGCGGAACAGGTGGTCCGGCGCCGCATTTCGCGCGGTAACCGCTTCCGAGGTTCTCCATTGGCGCGCGAGCCGATCCGGTTCGGCATCCAACTCGGCGCTCGCCTCTTCGGCATCGGCTGCGAGCGCAGCCGCAACGCCCACGAATAGCATCGCGAAACAGGGAACGATCCGGGCGCGGATACCGAACGATAGCAAGGGCGTATTCATTATGGTTGCTTCATCGACCTTGCGCGACCGGAGGACATGGCCCAGTCAGCCTTCAACGGCGGCGGTTATGGTATCCAGAGCCTCGGTGATACCCAGCACCACCCGGAGTACGTCGGCGGCGGTCTTCCCCTCCGAATTCGACGGTTTCTCGGGAAGCGCGTCTATCCCCAGACGAAATCTGATGCGCGCCGTCTCGGCCAGAAGCGTGTTGGAGTAATCGAACACTTCCGACGACCTCACTCGCACCATGGTCAACTTCGGCATGACGGAAGGATCCATGCCCAATATCGTCTGCAGGTTGATGATCCTCAAGGTCGCGAGCTTGACGTGCCGCGCCACATCCATCCAACTCTTGGTTCCGTCTACCCCGGAAACTTCGAGACGAAGGGGAACTCCAAGATCGGACGCGACCAGTTCCAGATCGACCAGAACGCCGGCGTAGCCAAGATAGACGTCGTCGGGCGTCACCGGCCTGCCAAGGAGTCCGTCAAGCAGGGACGACGCATGGGAAAGCCGTTGGTAGACCTGCGCCGGGGCGATCGCCTCGTCCACGATCGCCGACTCGATCTCTCCGTCCATGTTCCATCGCGTCTTGATCTTCCGGAGTTCATCGAGGACCTGAAGGACGCTCTGCTCCACATCGCCCCAATCGATTTCCTTGGAAGGGATCCAGCCGGATTGCGCTGCCGGGACGCCGAACCGGCTCTGGATCTTGTTGACCTTGGACAGCACTTCCAGAGCCTTGGCATAGACATGCACCGGAAGACGCTCCGGCTGCAGTTCCGATTCCGGCGGAACGCCGTATACGCCCACTTCCTCTCGGAGCAGAGCTATCTCCGCGATCAGATCGCCAACCAGACCGTAAACGCCACCCGGATCCGCCGACCTGGCGGTCGGTCCGTCGGACGATGACCGCGAATCTTCTCCGTTCCGTACGGATTTGGGCGGTCTGGTGCCGGTCGATGACGTCTCGAACCATTCGGAAATCTGATCGAGCCAGCCATCTTCCCGCTCTTCTTCCTCCTCTGCGGCAACCGCCGGGGACCAGCCGATCTGGCCCGCCATGAGCAATACGCCGCACGATACGCTGAACTGTTTCGCGGTCGGCAGCCGAGCGCGCGCACCAACCCGCAACCATGCCCGGCCGGCTCGGCCGCAGATGCCTCGCGTCCTGGTCCGATCCGTTTCCGGATATCGGGAAACGACCAAGGCGGCATCCCTCGGTTCCGCTATCGCGATCAGGGTTCCCGGCAGGGTTCCCATCAGGGTTCCACCGCTACTACGAGTTCGCGCGCCAGATACCCGGTTGCGTCCTTGGGCACTTCGGCAAATATCTTCACCGACTTGCGGCCCGGCGCGCCAACCCTCAGTTCGACAAGTCCAGCCGGCAAATCGCTCAACAGTCCGGGCGTGCTCTCGATCAGCTTTTGATCACCCCATTCCACCCAGGCGCCGGAAGGCTCCGTCGTAACCATCAGATTGCCGGTCCCGCGCTTGAGGACTTGCTCGATGCGCAGTTCCCTGTCGGCCTCGAACGACTGGTTTGCAAGCGCGACGCTTTCGAAATGCGGGTGTTGGAGCACGATGTCGAAGGTCCCCACAGGCTGATCTGCAAGAACGAGGGGCGTCTTGCCGACAAATCGTCCAGCCACCCAGACTTCCGCGTTCGGCGGAGTGGTTTCGACCATCAGACTCGCCTTGTCCTCGTTGTCGACGACCGGAGGATCCTCCATGGCGATCAGGGCGGCCAACGCCTCCGGACCCGGCGACTCCTGGCTCGCGATGCGCTCGGTCGAACGAGCGATCGGCGATTGCCAGTCCGCGCTACGCTGCCCGGGGGCTTCCCCTTCCACCGGCGATCGCAGAATCTGCGAATCGAAGTAGACGATCAGCGCAGTCAATACGAGCAGTGCGATCGCGGGTATGGCCCAGCGTCTCCGTCCACCCTCAGCGCGCGAAGCTTCCATTGACCCTCCCGCAGGTAACCGCGCACCTCTTGCCGACGTTCTGGCGAGCTTGCCGTTGCCGTGCCGCCCCGGCTTCGCCCCGGCCAGCAGGTTCCGCCAGACCGCAACTTCCTGCGGTCGATCGGCGGGTCGAATCGCCAACGAAGCATCTATGCCGGGAAAGATCGAAGGATCGAATTCGCCGCGATCCAGTTCGGCCAGAGCGCCGATCGAATCCGCGATCAACCTTTCCGGGGCGGCGGGCGGCACCTCGCCCGAAACGCATTGGTAGAAGATGGCGCCCAATGCATATATGTCTGTCCATGGACCCCACCACTTCGTTTCGGCGGAGTACAGTTCAATAGGCGCATACGCCGACTGAGAGTGGAGCAGGCGTCCATATCTCGGTCGGTAGCCGAAGGTTTGCCTGGCCGCCCCGAATCCTTGGCGGGTGGCCCCGCTCGCCAATATCAGCGGCGAACCGTCGACGCGCAACGCGATCTTTTCGGGTCTCAGTTCCAGGTGAAGCAGACCCGCTTCGTGAAGCGTCTCAAGACCGTCGAGCAGCGGCGTCATGATCTCGTCCGTCGCTTGCTCTTCCAACGCGCCGGTCCGCAGCAACATCGCGTCCAGCGTGTTCTCCCCGGCGTGGTCCATCGCGACGTAGCCGGTGCCGTTCGTCTCCACGACATCGAGAATGCGGACGATGTTGTCGTGCCGCAATTCCGCCAAGGCTCTGGCACCGTCAAGGAACCGCCCCAGCAGCTCCGCAAATGACCTTTCGACGGAAGGCGACCGGGGCACCACCGAGCCATCCTGCTGACGGGCGGCGACCTCGGCGAACAGGAATTCCTTTATCGCGACCCGCGTCCCGCGATCATGGTCCCATGCCGAATACGTGACGCCGGTTCGACTGCTGCCCAGGACTTCGCCGAGTTCGTATTCACCCACCCGGAACTGCGGTGCCAGATCTTCCCGCCGAAAGTTCAGACGGTGAATATTGGTTTCCGGATCAGTCGCCACTGTCGACTCGGTATTGCGCGTTCCCACCATCCTGGACACTCACATCTCGATGAAACCCCCGGGGTCGCGGATATCCGTCGATTCGAATCGAGCGAAGGGTGGTCAAGAATCCGCTCCGATCGCCTCGCCATGTTGACTGCTATCGAGGCCCTCGGCCTCTTCCCGTTCGCTGACGCGCAGCGGCATGAAAAGCTTCATCGCAAAGAGGATGACCACCGAGGCGAAACCGCTCCAGATCGTCACCGCCAATATGCCTTCGAACTGCACCCACACCTGAAAATAGTTTCCCTCGATCGCGCCGTTCGCGCCGCCCACGGCCTGCATGGCGAAGACGCCGGTAAGCAGCGCTCCGACTATGCCGCCGATGCCGTGGATGCCGAACACATCCAGGGCGTCGTCGTAACGCAGGCTGTACTTGAGCCAAGCACAGGCCCAGCAACAGGTGAATCCGGCCACGATACCGATGCCGATCGCGCTTCCGGGAGTAACATATCCCGCCGCCGGCGTCACCGCCACGAGTCCCGAAACCGCGCCGGACACCAGCCCGAGCACGCTGGGCTTTTTCATGATCCACCACTCGTAGAGCATCCAGGCCATGCCGCCCGCAGCCGCCGCGGACTGGGTGACCAGCATGACGACGGCCGCGCTCTTGCCGGCCGACAGCGCGGAGCCCGCGCTGAATCCGAACCAGCCGATCCACAGGAGCGATACGCCGATAATGCTGAACAGGGGGTTGTGCGGCGCCATGTTCTGGGTTCCGTATCCCCTCCGTTGGCCCAGGACGAGGCACGCGACCAGACCGGCGACGCCGGCGTTGATATGCACGATCGTCCCGCCGGCGTAGTCGAGCACGCCTTCCTGCCTCAGGAATCCCCCGCCCCAGATCCAGTGGACAACCGGAGCATAGACGACGATCGACCATATCCCCACAAAGCACAG
Source organism: uncultured Pseudomonadales bacterium (assembly GCA_964518405.1). GTDB lineage: Bacteria > Pseudomonadota > Gammaproteobacteria > Pseudomonadales > Azotimanducaceae > VXNE01. Next base: position 14,961 of record CAZFGB010000218.1, read on the forward strand.
CAGAGAAGAGAATCTCATCCGGTCCGCCACCGCGCCGGTTATGAGAGCAGCCGACACGACCGCGAAGCCAAGCTGAAACACGACGAACAACGGTTCGGGAAACGACTGCCGCATGCCATCAAGATCCAGATCCGCGAGCAGCAGCAGGTCCAGGCTGCCGATGTATGGGTTGTCGCCGGTAAAGGCGAGGCTGTAACCGATGACGATCCAGATCAAGCTGACAAGACAACAAAGAGCGAAGCACTGGCCGGCGATCGACAGCATGTTCTTGCGCCGGACCATACCGCCGTAGAACAGGGCGATTCCCGGCACTGTCATCATCAGGCCCAGGACCGTCGAGGTCAGCATCCATGACGTATCGCCGCTGTCCAGCTGCGGCTGCGCCTCTTGCGCCTCCGAACCGAGCGCCATCGGCGCGAACAGGAAACAACCCGCGACAAATGCGATCTTCAACGCGGCGCCTGCCCCGTTCGCCCTCAACCCGAACGTATCTCTCAAATCAGGCGGCATCTGACATCAACTCTTCTGAAGTCGTTCGGAACACCGAAATCGACCATGCAAGTTTCGATGTTCTTTCGGCAACATTGGATGACACCTCCCAAGCCGGCAACCATCTTCACAGCCGCCTCGCGTTTTCCCCAATGACTTGCCTACCACAGGACGCTCGGCCTGTCCAGAATTAGGGAAGGTCCGAACAACGATTCGTTCCGGGGTCGCGAGGGACATGTATTGATTGAAATTATCTCTCGCCGGAATCGCATAAGTTTCGCGCATGGGAGACGGGAGCGGCAGGCACCCGTTCGGCCGCACCGCGTCCCGCCGCCCCGATGCGGGCACAGGACGGCGTCACGCGGGTCGTCGCGGCGCGTGCTCAAGGGACGGCGATCAAGCGCGCGCGAAGGGCAGCGCGCAGGCAGATCTGCGAATCCTCCCGTCGTCCAAGATCGAACATTCCGCTATCGATCTGCCGTCAGTTCCGAAAAGACTTCTTCGTCGTGCTCGCCCAGCCTGGGCGCTCGGCGGGAAATCCGCCAGGGGCTCGCGGGCAACGGATACGGCGCGCCGGGATAGGTGATCGTGCGGTCGATGTCTTCGTGGCACACGTCCACGTGGAATCCTCGCGCCTTGAAGTGCTCGTCCTCGAATGCTTCCTCGGGCGAATTGACGACGGCGGACGTGAAGCCCTTGCGCTGGCTTCGAACGAAGAACTCCTGGGCGGTGAGCGTGGACGCGATCAGCTTCATTGCCTCCCGTCCCGCGCCGAAAATGGCTGTCACCGCATCGTCCTCGCCGATAAGGCCCATGTTGAGGTGACCCTCCCAGTTGGCGCCCATCTCCAGGAACACCGCCTCAGGCAACTGGCCTTCCAGGTCCAACTCCTTCAGCCATTCGTGCAATAGGGCGAACTGCTCCTGATTGCGCGCGCCGGCGCCGGTCGAGGCGAGCCGCCCGTCCGCGCAAAGCTGACTGGTTTTCGTGGTTGGCGTGACCGACGCGTGGCGCCCCGTCTGGCGCTGCACGGTGGACCGGGCGGTGAGCCAGCGAATGCTGGAGCCTTCGGTAGTGACGTTCAAAGCGGCGTGCTGGCTCAAGTCGATGAACTGGCCCTCGCCGCTGACGCCGCGATACGCCAACGCCGTCAACACCGAAAGAAACGCGAAGTTCGCCGCGGTCTGATAGCCCTGCTGCGGCCCGCGCACCGGCGGCAGCGAGTGATCGTCGTAGCCGCAACTCCACATCGGCCCGCCGCCGGCCAGGAGCGTCAGGTCCGTCGCCGGCAAGTCGCTCTTTGGATCGTTGCGGCCGAACGGCGTGACCGAAACGTGAATCAGGTCGGCCCGATGCTCGACCAGATCGTCGTAGTCCAGACCGAGCGTCGAGAGCCGACCGGGCGGCTCGCCTTCGATGAGGACGTCGGCGGTCGCGACAAGCGCGCGAAACCGGTCGCATCCAGCCTCGTCATCCAGATCGATCACGACGCCGCGCTTGCTGGTGTTGTAGTGCCACCAGTAAAGGCTCCGGTCCTCTCCCGGGGTGTCATCGAGAAATGGCGGGTAGTTGCGGCAGGGATCTCCGTCCGGCGGCTCCACCAGGATCACGTCCGCGCCCATGTCGCCGCAGAGCTTGCCGACGAAGGCGATCGGCTCTCGGGCAATCTCGATCACGCGAAATCCGGTCAGCGCGGTCATATGACCCCTTCCTCGCGAAGCTCGTCGACATCCTCTGAACTCAGGCCCAGCAAGCGACCCAGGACCTCTTCGGTGTGCTCGCCGAGGCATGGCCCCCCGCGGTCGATCGACCAATCCGTCTTCGAGAAGTGCACCGGGTGGCCTTCCACGCGCACCGGACCTATCTCCGGATGCACGACCTTGCGCCAGAGTCCAAAGTTCTCCGTGCTCGGATCGAGATCAATGCGCTCCTCGGGTTTCTGCACTGCGGCGACCGGCACCCGAATTCCATGCAACGCATCTTGGAGGTCGAATTTGTTTCGCTCGGCCGTCCAGCCGGCAATGCGCGCATCCAGGGCGTCCTGCGCGGCCAGGCGTCCTGCAAGGTCGGCGAATGCGGGATCCGCGCACCAGTCGTCATCGATGAGGGCAGCCAAGGCTTCCCATTCGCCCTGATTTCGGCACGCGATGGCAACCCAGTCGTCGTCGCCGGCGCACGGGTAGACGCCGTGCGGCGCCATGGGCGGCCAGTGGTTGCGGTTGCTGTTCGGATGCCCCGGACGACGGGTCGGGCGGTGATTGACCGTCCAGTCGAGGAGCGCCGGACCGTGCAACGTGAGGGCCGCCTCCGTACCCGCGAGGTCGACCCATTGCCCTTCGCCGGTACGCTGCCGGTGGATGATGGCGAGCAGGACCGCCATGGCCATGTAGTACGCGCCGGTGTGGTCCATGAAGGAATAACCCCACCCGGCCGGCTCCTGGTCACGCAGCCCCGACGCGAACGTCAGCCCGGATATCGCCTGCACCACCGGGCCCCAGGACTTGAAGTCGCCATACGGTCCGCGATGGCCGAAACCGCTATGGGAAACGTAGATGATATCGGGTTTCAGCTCCTTCAGCCGCTCGTAACCGAATCCCCATCGCTCGAGCACGCCCTTCGAAAAGTTCTCGGTCACGACATCGGAAATCTTGACGAGCTCGGCCAGGATCTCCTTGCCGCGTTCCGTCCGAAGGTTCAGCGTGATGCCGTGCTTTTTCGTGTTGTGGTTGTTGAAGCTGCCGCTGAGGTTGACGCTGCTGTTGCCGTCGACCGTGGGCGCCCTGCTACGCAGGATATCCCAGCGGCCCTCGTTCACCGGATCTTCGATGCGAATCACCTCGGCGCCGAAGGAAGCGAGCCACTTCGTCGCACCCGCCCCCGCCAGCTGGCCGGTGAAGTCGCAGATGCGGAAAGAAGACAGGGCTTCGGGCATCGATCAGGTTCTTGAAGGCGTCCTCTCGGTTATCTTACGCGATGGCATGAACTTAATCCGATCCGCCAAATCCGGCTTGCCAATAAGGGAAAACATGAAAGTTCGAATAACGACTTCGAATTATCCTGTATCTTTCATGTTACCGCGACGACGCTACTTCCGTGCTGTGGCGGGAAGATTTCATCCGCAGTCACCTGGAACGGGACATCCGCGCCCTCGGAATCTCGATCCCCGCAGAGACCCTGCGTCGATTCTGGGTGATGGTGAGCCATTACCACGGTGAGACCCTCAACCTCTCCGGGTTGGGCCGATCATTGGGCGTATCCGATCACACTATTCGCCGTTACCTCGAAGTCCTGAGCGGCACTTTCATGATCCGCCTGTTGCCCCCGTGGCACGCGAACGTCGGCAAGAGGCTGGTGAAGGCGCCCAAGCTGTATATCCGCGACAGCGGTCTGTTTCACGCCCTGCACACCATCGCGACCACCGAACAGCTTGAGTCCCATCCGAAGCTCGGCGCATCGTGGGAGGGATTCGCCATGGAGCAGGCGATCCGGCTGAAGGGGGCGATCAACCCATACTTCTGGCGCACGCATACCGGCTCGGAACTGGACCTCATCTGGCAGGCGGGCGGCGCGCTCTGGGGAATGGAGTTCAAGTACCAGGACGCGCCCCGCATGACGAAGAGCATCAGAGCCGTCCTGCGGGACCTGCCCCTGCGACACCTGTGGATCGTCTATCCCGGCCCGTCCCGCTACCAGCTCGATGAAACGGTCACCGTGCTGCCCCTCGCGGAACTCGCAAACGAAGCAGCCCGTCCGCCGAGCCCGCTCCGCCCGGCGGATTGACGCGATTCTCTCGCGACCAGCGCGGGGAAATGGGCCAATCCCCCGATCAAGGCTACACTTGGAACTTCCGATCCGGACGCGAAAGCGGGTTGACATGGCACACGAACACATCCTCACCGAAACCCGGGGGCGGGTCGGCATCATCCGATTCGACCGTCCGGAAAAACTGAATGCCATGAACGATCGAATGCGCGAAGAAACCCTCACCCAGATCGGCGTCTGGAACGAAGACGACGACATCGGTGCGATCGTGCTCACGGGCGAGGGGCGCGCGTTCTGCTCAGGCGCCGATCTCGACGATTTTGTCGTCCGGGAGCAGGGAAATCGGAGCGCCACGGCGGCATCGTTCCGCACCGGTCCACAGCCCATGCGCTGGACCGCCGGGGGCGGCCGCGGCATCACGCCGTTCCTGATGACGTCCAAGCCGACCATTGCCGCCGTCAACGGCTACTCCGTAGGAATCGGCCTGACGTTCATCCTTCCGTTCGACATCCGCATCGCGTCGACCAATGCCCTCTTCAGCATCCGGTTCATCAGAGTGGGCCTGATGCCGGAGCTCGGATCCACGCGCCTGCTGGCGCAGCTCGTCGGACTCGGGAACGCGGCGGACATGTGCCTGACGGGCCGCATGGTCACCGCCGACGAGGCGCTCAGGATGGGACTGGTGATCAAGGTCGTGGAACCCGACGACCTGCTCGAAGCCGCCGTCGAGAAGGCTACCGAGATCGCCAACAATCCGCCCCAGGCCGTGATGTTCGTGAAGGAGTTGCTGCGCCAGAATCCGCTGGATCCCGACATCGACCGGGTCGGCGAGCGCGAGGGCATCCGCGACCAGATCGCGCGGCGCCACCCCGACCACGCCGAGGCGCTGGCGGCGTTCATGGAGAAGCGGGAACCGAGGTTCGGGAAGTCGTAACCAGCGTCGCAACGTGACCCTGCGCTAGCTCCTCCGCACTCGCGCTGAGGCCTCCCGGATTCAAGATGGCGAGTCTGGATTGCTGTCGGCGATTTGCTCGCGACGATTTACCCGCATTGCGGATAACGTTCACGAAACCTTTTCGGGTAGAGTGATCGAATCGCAACGGGGGGAAGGAACGATGCTCGTCGAGATCACCACCGAAGGGGCGGTGCGCACCGTCACCATGAACAGGCCCGAAAAACTCAACGCGATGAGCGACGAGATGCTCGACGAATTGCGGGCCGCTTTCACCGCTGCTCCCACCAACAGGGAACGAGTGACGATCCTCCGCGGCGCGGGCCGCTCCTTCTGTGCCGGGCGGGATATCGGCGGACCCATGAATGTCTCCGTCGAGCCGGTGTTTCACGCGGTGGAGACCTATCCACTGCCCGTGATCGCGGTCGTGCAGGGGCACGCCATCGCGGGGGGTTGCGAAATCGCCCTGCACTGCGACTTCGTCATCGCGTCGACGAACGCGCGCTTCGGCATGTCGCTCTCGCAAATCGGCCTGGCGCCCACCTGGTTCCTGGCGAAGAAGCTGCTCGACGTCGCGGGACCGGTCGGTACGCGGGAGATACTCCTGCTGGGAGACCCGCTGCCCGCCGCGCGGCTCCGCGAACTGGGCATGATCGCGCGTGTCGCGGAGCCCGATGAAGTCGAAGACGCCGTCGATGCCATGGTGGACCGTCTTGTCCAGAACGCGCCGCTCTCGGTGCGCGCCATCAAGGCGCTGCTGCTGCGCGAGATGACGTTCCGGGATGGCATCTTTCACGCAGACGTGGACAATCTCGTGCGGCAAGTACGGGATAGCCAGGACGCCGTCGAAGGCAAGCGCGCTCGGCTCGAGAGACGGCGCGCCAACTTCCAGGGCCGTTAAGCGCCGGCTATGCGCGAGCTTCGATCGCCTTCCTGACTTGCCTCAGCACCATGGCGCAGACGCGAGCGATACGAGCGCTCCGAACGGCCAGCTCCGAGTAGCCGATCCGCTCCGTACCGAATTCGTCCAATGGCTCGTTGTCGATTGCGAATGATCTCGACATGGAGTCGGCGTCAAACATCCAGATACAAGAGATGACGACATTGAAGTCCATCCTCCCGTGCAGATAGCCGTCGAGGGAAATCCGGTGCCTTATCGTCAACGGATTCTGGTCCGAGAGATCGAACCCCGATCCCACGATGTAGCTGTTCTTCGTGTGTTCCCACCCATCGGGAGCCAGAACACTCCGGCCTTCGGCACTGGAACCGTTGAACTCAACGGTTGATCTCTCATCAATGCCGCGAAACAGCGTCTTCAGATCGCCGAAGGCGTTTCCCAACGCTGCCACGATGGGTCGGATGTGTTTGGAATACGCCCCGTCAAGAATGCCGGGATCGGTTTCCGAAGGTTCTGGGACTGTCGTGGCCTGGGCGAAAGCCGCGATCTCCCGGCCCAACTCGATGCGTTCGAGTGCATCGCTCAACTCGTCGAACGGCACGACCTCCGCAGTACTTCGCGACTGTCGATCCCTGCCTCCATAGACGACCGCCTTGAGGGCGACGTCAGGAATCGTTTGCGCCACGGCATCAAGGGTCGAAAAAGCATCCGATGGTATGGTTGCGCCAGCCTTCATTTCGATCGCTACTCGTCCGTCGGCGCCCTCAAGCACCAGGTCGCACTCCAGTCCGCGACTGTCCCGGAAGAAGGATAGATTCGCCGAACGCCCTCTGTTCAATCGGTATTTCAGCGCTTCGACGACGACCATGTTCTCGAACAGCGCGCCCCGTAACGGATGTGTGGCTATCTGATCGGCACCCTCGATTCCGATGAGGTGCGCAGCGAGCCCCACGTCGTAGAAGTACAGCTTGGGCGACTTTATTAGCCGCTTGCGGA
>CAZFGB010000219.1:0-7469 GCA_964518405.1 uncultured Pseudomonadales bacterium
ACCCGTCCCGGATCCTCCGCCTCGATTCGGCACTTCGTGGGGTCTTGACGGCCTCATGGGCGCAAAACCGTCCCTGGCATGCGGATCGCGTACGCTCGATCTGTCCCGTCCAAGGGTGATGGGAGTCATCAATGCGACCCCCGACTCGTTCTTCGACGGCAGCCGCCGTGTCGGAGTGGATGCCGCTCTCGATGCCGCCGCCGCCATGGTGGACGCGGGAGCGGACATCGTGGACATCGGCGGCGAAAGCACGCGGCCGGGTTCGAACCCCGTTTCCGAGGCCGAGGAGATAGCTCGCACGGCGCCCATCATCGAGCGCGCGCGCGAACTCGATGCGGTCATCAGCATAGACACCTGCAAGGCGGGCGTTGCGGCTGCGGCGATGCGCGCCGGAGCGGACCTCGTCAACGATGTCCGCGCCGCTCGCGGAGAGGGCATGCTCGAACTGCTCGCCGCCTCCGATGTCGGCGTCTGCCTGATGCATATGCGCGGTGAGCCGAGGACCATGCAGGAACGACCGGCCTATGCGGACGTGGTCGGCGAAGTGAGGGAGTTTCTGGACCAGCGGGCCGCGGCGTGTCGCGAAGCAGGCATCGATGCGGCGCGTCTGCTGGTCGATCCGGGTTTCGGTTTCGGCAAGACCGTGTCCCACAACCTGGCCCTGCTCGCCAATTTGCGTGCGCTATCATCGATCGGGTTGCCGGTTCTGGTGGGGCTATCGAGGAAGCGCACGCTCGGCGAGTTGACCGGCAAGACGGTCGACGCCCGGCTGCCGGCCAGCATTGCGGCTGCGGTGCTCGCGGCCGTCAACGGTGCCGCGGTGATACGCGTGCACGATGTCGAGGAGACGGTCGACGCCCTGAAAGTTGTCGAGGCCGCCGCGGCACATGCGCGGCCGGGCGCCTGAGCGAACAAGGGCAAGAAGAATGAAGGACGGACGAAAGTACTTCGGCACCGACGGCATTCGCGGCCGCGTCGGTGAGGCGCCGATCACCGCGGAGTTCTGCCTGCGTCTCGGTTGGGCCGTCGGCAAGGTGTTCGCGGCCGAGGGATTGCCGCTGGTGCTCATCGGCAAGGACACCCGCATCTCCGGTTACATGATCGAGTCGGTGCTGGAGGCGGGGTTGGTCTCGGCCGGCGTCGATGTGCGGCTGCTGACGCCGATCCCGACGCCTGCGGTGGCGTATCTCACGCGCACCTTCCGGGCGGGCGCCGGGATCGTGATCAGCGCTTCGCACAACCCGTACGAAGACAATGGAATCAAGTTCTTCGATTACGAGGGCCGCAAGCTGCCGGACGAGATGGAGCTTGCCATCGAGGAGCGCATCGAACAGCCGATGAAGACCGTTCGCTCAAGCGAACTCGGCAAGGTCGTCCTGCTCGACGATGCCCGGGGGCGCTACATCGAGTTCTGCAAGAACACGGTGAGTCGACAGTTCCGGCTGCGCGGCATGAAGGTCGTTCTCGACTGCGCCAACGGCGCGACCTATGCCGTCGCCCCCAGCGTCTTTTCCGAGTTGGGCGCCGAGGTCGTCCTGCTCGCAGCGGAACCGGACGGCATGAACATCAACCTTGGCTGCGGGTCCACCCATCCCGAAGTGATGGCGGAAAAAGTGGCGGAGGTCGGCGCGGACGTGGGCATCGCGTTCGACGGCGATGGAGACCGCGTCGTCATGGCGGACCACAACGGGAATCTCGTCGACGGTGATGAAATCCTTTACGCGATCGCGCGCCATGCCGCCCGCGACGGACGCCTGCAAGGCGGCGTGGTCGGCACCTCGATGAGCAATCTCGGTCTCGAACGCGCCCTCCACAACGCGGGCATTCCGTTCGTGCGCACGGACGTGGGCGACCGCTTTGTGATCGAGGAGATGCGTCGCCTCGACTGGGGTCTCGGCGGCGAATCGTCCGGCCATATCGTCTGCTCGCCCCTCACGACCACCGGCGACGGCATCATCGCCGCACTGCAGGTCCTGGTGGCCATGGTCGACAACGATCAGTCGTTGGCGGAACTGATTTCGGGAATGGTGAGACTGCCGCAGGCCGTGATCAACGTCGGATGCAAGAACCCGGCCGCGGCGACCGTGTGCATCCACGTGTCGGCAGCGGTCGGCGACGTGGAAGGCAAACTTGCGGGGCGCGGTCGCGTTCTGTTGCGGCCTTCCGGAACCGAACCCGTGGTACGGGTCATGGTGGAGGGCGAAGACGCCGGCGAAGTGGCGGGACACGCGCAGGCATTGGCGCAGGTCGTGCGTTCCGCAAGCCTTTGATGGGACTGTTCGGTTGTCATCCGGCGGTTAGCTGATACCATTGCGCGCCCTTCGCCTAGCGGGCCCGGTGGCATGCGCCGACCGATAGTTGCCGGAAACTGGAAGATGCATGGTTCGCGGTCTCTGATCGAGAGGTTCGCGAGTTCCCTCGAGCATCGGGACGGCATCGACATGATTCTCCTGCCGCCGGCGCCGTATCTGCCGTTGGCCGTTGAGCGTCTGGAAGGGGTGGAGGTCGGCGTACAGAACGTGCACGCCGAAAGCGTCGGCGCATACACCGGCGAGATCGCCGCGGAAATGGCGGCGGAACTGGGGGCGCGGTATGTGCTGGTTGGCCACTCCGAACGCCGCCGGCTCTTCTGCGAGACGGATGACATCGTGGCGGCCAAGTATGGGGCCGCGCTGCGGGCGGGGCTCATCCCGATCCTGTGCGTCGGGGAAACGCTGGAAGAACGCCGCGAAGGGCGAGAAGCCGAGGTCGTGCTGTCGCAGCTCGATGCGGTACTGGCCGAATCGAGGCCCGACGGTGCGATCGTCGCATACGAACCGGTGTGGGCGATCGGCACGGGGGAAACGGCAACGCCGTCCCAAGCCCAGGCGATGCATGCGACCATACGCGGAGCATTGGGTGACCGCGAGGCCCGGGTCCTTTACGGCGGCAGCGTAACGGCCGAAAATGCACGGGCGCTGTTCGCCGAGGACGACATAGACGGAGGCTTGGTCGGAGGCGCTTCATTGGAACCCGCCAGTTTCAATGCAATCACTTACGCGGCGGATCATTGACATGGAAAATCTGGAGACCGTCCTGTTGATCCTGTTGGTTGCGGATGCGGTCGCGCTCGCGGCGCTCATCCTGATGCAGCAGGGGAAAGGCGCGGACATCGGCGCCGCATTCGGGAGCGGCGGCGCGAATACCGTATTCGGCTCGGCGGGCAGCGCGTCATTCCTGATGAAGCTGACGACCTGGCTCGCGATCGGCTTTTTCGTGATCTCGTTCGGTCTGGCATACACCGCCAAGGAACGTGCAGCGAGTCTGCGGGGAATTGGCATGCCGGTCGTCGAGAGCCCCGGTATCGAGGAGTTTCAGGTTGAAGACGACGCCGGGAGTCCGCCGACAGAACCGGACCCGTTCGAGGTGCCGGACATATAGCGAACATGTTGCCGAAGTGGTGAAATTGGTAGACACGCTACCTTGAGGGGGTAGTGGGCTTTTGCCCGTGGAGGTTCGAGTCCTCTCTTCGGCACCAACAATCACGGCAGCGTCACGTCCTCGTCGATCGGCACGAACAGGCAGGAGCGCGGCCGGCCGTCGACGGCGCGGCTCTTGTGCCCGCGGCCGGTGGTGTCCTCGGCAAGGAGAATGTCCCCGGCTACCAGGCGGCGGATTTCGCCGCTGCCCACGGTAATGTCGACGGCGCCGCGCAGGTTGACCACGAATTGCCGCCGCGGGGCATGGTGGAAGTCGAGGTCGTAGTCGCCGTCGACCTCCCGGAACATCACGCCCGGACCGCGAATCAGCTTGGACAGCCTCCCGATTCCGCCTTGCGGGCTCACCTCGATGTCGACATCCTCGAAATGCGACTCGCCATCGTCGCCCGCGTAAACCCGCACCACTTTCATCGTTTCCGCCCGTCTGCTCGAACGCCACCATTCTAAGCGCCCCGCAGCCGACGCCTCCAGCGAATGGTCCTGGCTTCAGCGTTCTGTTCTTGACATGTTTTGCACATGAATTCATCCTCTCTTTATGGCAGGCATGATTCAGATACGCAACGTTCCCGACGCACTGCACCGCCAGATCAAGGCCAGAGCGGCACTGGAGGGCGTTTCCATGTCGCTCTACATCCTGCGCCAAGTGGAAAAGGCGCTGGCGCGGCCAACCCGTCGCGAATTGCTGGAGGCAGTTCGCAAGCAGACGATCGTCCGACTCGATCCTCCGCCGGCGGAGGTCGTCCAGAGCGAGCGGAGCGCACGAGACCGTTCGCGAGACCTTGGGTAGGTGGTTCTCGACGCGTCCGGCGCAATTGAGTTCCTGCTCAACACCGATGCGGGGAGCAGGCTTGCTTCGCGGCTGATCGACGAGAGCGAGGCCGTGTGCGTGCCGCACCTGATCGATCTGGAAATCGCCCAAGTGCTGCGCCGGTACGTGTCTCGAGGCGCGGTGAGCGTTGACCGTGGGGCCTTGGCGTTGAACCACTGGCGTGACTTCGATGTGGACCGCTATCCCCACGAGCCTTTTCTGGGGCGCATCTGGGAACTGCGGGCGAACGTCAGTGCCTACGATGCCGTCTACGTTGCGCTTGCAGAGACGCTGTCGACGGTGCTCGTGACGGGTGATCGGCGACTGGCTGGTGCGCCTGGAATAAGGGCGCGTGTCGAGGTCGTCTAGCGCCATGAAACCCGACGGCCCTTCGGGCGCGACGTGTTTCACCCCCTCCCAAGCCCACCTGGAATGCCCGGCGCCCCACAGGGGATGTCTCCAGTCTTGGCGCTTGCCCGCATCGCTCTCTGATTCGCCCCTCCACCTGTTGTAGCATCCACGCCCTTTCGATCAACAGGAGGCGAACGCCGCGTGGCGAAGTTCGAAAACATCCTGGCCACCATAGGCAATACGCCGGTGGTGCGCCTCAATACAGTCGCGCCGTCGGGCGTGAACCTGTTCGCCAAGATCGAGGCGTTCAACCCCATGGGCTCGGTGAAGGACCGTCTCGCACTGGGTGTCATTGAAGACGCCGAACGCCGCGGTGAACTCAAACCCGGGCAGACGGTAGTCGAAGCTACCAGCGGCAACACCGGCATCGGCCTCGCCATGGTCTGCGCCCAGCGCGGCTACCCGCTGGTAGTGACGATGGCGGAGAACTTCAGTGTTGAACGCCGCAGGCTGATGCGATTCCTCGGCGCGAAAGTCGTGCTGACCCCGGCATCCGAAAAAGGCAGCGGGATGCTGGCGAAGGCGGTGGAACTTTCCCGGCAACACGGCTGGTTCCTCTGTCGTCAGTTCGAGAACGAGGTGAACGCGGACATGCATTCGCGCACAACCGCACGAGAGATTCTCGAGGACTTCGCCGACGAACCGCTGGACTACTGGGTAACCGGATACGGTACGGGCGGAACGCTGAAGGGCGTCGCGCGCGTACTCAGGGCGGAATCGCCAAACACGCGAATCGTGGTCTGCGAACCGGCGAACGCGCCTGTTCTGGCGAGCGGAATCCCCCAGGAACGCGACGGCAATGGTGCCCCGAGCGCGAGCCACCCGCAGTTTCGGCCGCACCTGATGCAGGGCTGGAGCCCGGACTTCATCCCACGGCTTACCGAAGATGCCGTGGCCGCCGAGTGGGTGGACGAAATACTCGGGATCGAAGGCGACGATGCGATGGCAATGTGCCGCGAGCTGGCGCGGCGGGAGGGCGTTTTCGTCGGGATATCGAGTGGCGCCACCCTGGCGGGCGCGTTGCAGATAGCGCGCCGGGCCGCGCCGGGGGCCAACATCCTCTGCATGCTGCCCGATACGGGCGAACGCTACCTCTCGACGCCGCTGTTCGACGACATCGGCGAGGACATGACCGAGGAAGAGATCGCGATCTCGCAGTCGACCCCGCGTTATCGATTCGATGCGTCGGTTCCCTCGGCGCCCGCGAACGGCGGGAACGGCGTCGATGGGAAAGCTGTGCGGTTCGTTGACGAGACGGTGCGCGATGCGCAGCAGGTCGTCATGTTCTCGCTGCAGTGGTGCGAATTCTGCTGGGCGGTGCGCAAACTGTTCGAACGGGCCTCCATCCCGTTGCACGCCATCGACCTCGACTCGGCGGAATACCGAGAAGGCGACTGGGGCGGCAGGATTCGTGGCGCTTTGCTTGAGCGGACCGGGCAGCCCACGATTCCGCAGATCTTCTTCGGCGGGAAGCATGTCGGCGGCTGCACGGAAGCGTTCGACGCGTTCAACGATGGCAGCCTGGCGCGGATGCTCGACGACGCGGACGTCTCATACGACCGGGCGCTGCGAATCGACGCTTATGAACTACTCCCAACCTGGCTGCATCCGCGCTGAGGGTGGACGCGCGTCTTTCGTCGGATCAGGCCTGCAATCGAAAGTGTGAGACCTGTATTTCTTCCCCGAGGTCCGCGTAATCGCCGGCGCTTCGGGCGGCGCGGTACTCGCCCCAGTTGATGGTTCGGTAGCGCGGCGGGCCGATGAGCGGCGCGATGTCCGTGTCGTAGGCCGGGTTGAAGAAGAAGGGCGCGGTGAACCGTTTTCGATCGGCGTGGGCGGCTACCCGGTGCACCGGCGCCGGATAACGGTCGTTCGACCAGACCTGCACCACATCGCCGATGTTGATGGTGAGCGCGCCGGGGACCGGCATCACGTTGGACCAAGCGCCGTCGTGCAGCACCTGCAGTCCGGGCCGATCGTCCTGTAGAAGCACCGTGACGGCGCCGGCATCCGTGTGGTGGCCTATGGCCAGGCGGCCGCGGTCCGGCACCGCGGGCGAATCCGGCGGCGCCGGATCGTCGCACGCCGGATAGTAATTGAGCCGCAGGAAACTGGTGTGATCGTGGAAGAAGGTACGCAGTCCATCGGCTCCCTGGCCGAGGTTGACGCTGATCGCCGTCAGTACGCGATGTGCCACGCGTTCGGCTTCCCAGGCGAAAGTCTCCATCGCAGGGCGGAACCCCGCCGGTTCGGCGGGCCACTGCGGTCTGGCGGTCGCCATCGGACCCGCGCTCCCGGGCGGCCCGACATCGAAGATCTCTTTCCAGTCGGGCACGTTCTTCGTGAGTTCGCGGTCAAAGAAACCCCAGCTGTTCGCCGCGGTACGCTCCACGGCAAGTTTGCTGGCGCGGGGCAGCGCAAAGAACTCCCGCATCATGCCGAGCGTGATGTCGCGGACGGTCCGGGCAACACCGTGACCGGTCACGTGAAAGAAACCCCACTCGACACAGGCGGCATCGACGCGGGCGAGCGTTTGCGCGTCGAGCGCGGCGATGTCGATTACGGGCACGTCCTTCACCGGATATCCGTCCAGTTCGCGGGGCTTGCAAGCATAACTCGCTCGACCGCGGGGCTTCGCGAGTTGCTTGCATTGAAAGTACGCTGCCACCGACGCGGGCAGCGCCCGACCACCGCTTTCTTGCGCGTCAGCGATCAGGGAAGCTCCCCCGGCGCTGAAGGCTCCCAGGGTGATTGCACGCTGATTGAAGGCG
>CAZFGB010000220.1:0-46274 GCA_964518405.1 uncultured Pseudomonadales bacterium
ACCCCGAACCCCCCCACGAGGCAACAAAACTTGATGCCCAGCACGGTGGCGAGCGCGTTGGTCGACCGGTAGCCGGCGCGCTGCAGGCTGACGACTATCTTCTGCCGGTCCTTCTCCCCGAGCGGCATCATGCGCCCGAGCGCCGCGACGCCGCTGCCCATGTTGGACTTGAGGGCGGCGCCGCGCCTGGCCATGCGGCGCTCGCCCGCACCTTGGGGTTGGCCCACCGCCAGCCGCATGCGCCGTGTCAACGCGGCGGCGCCCTGCAACCAGCGGATCAGCAGGTACATGCCGAGTTCCACCAGCAGGAACACCAGCGTCCCGGCGAACAGCAGCATGTCCCCGTCGGCCGCCATCAGCGCTGCGCGCCCCGGATCATCATCCAGGAAATCACCAGCCCGGCCACGATCAGCGCGACGCCGATGCCGAGCAGATGGCGCGCATCGCCGAGCAGCACATCGACCAGTTCCGGCTGCGAGAGCGCCTGCACGCCGATGGCGGCGAAGGGTACAAAGGCCAGAATGACGATCGTGATGCGCGACTCGGCGGTGGACGCCTTCATGCGCGAGCGGTTGTCGAGCCGTTCCCGCAGCATTCTTGCCAGATTGTCCACGGACTCGGACAGGCTGCCGCCGGTGGTCGATTGCGTGGAGACCGCCGCGGCGAGCATCGACAGTTCCGCAACGCGTACGCGGCGCGCCTCCCCGTCCATGGCCGCGCCGAGCGGCGTCCCGAACTCGGTTTCCAGCAGGATGTTTCGCAGCGACGTCCTGACGGGTTCGTCGGCTGCCGAGGCTGCGGACTTCAGCGCCTGCGCGGTCGGGATGCCGTAGCGCACCATGCGCTGCATGTCCTCCAGCACCACCAGAAAGCGGTCGCTGAACGCGTTGCGCCGGGCCGTCTCCAGTGTCGACGCGATGTTCCAAGCAAGGCCGCCGCCGAGGCTCCCGCCGGCCACGACGGCGACGGCATACGAGAGCCCGAAGAAGTCGAGGGTGGGCACGAGCGCGGCGAACGCGGCCGCACCGCCGACGAACGCTATCAGCGCCGTGCGGCCGCCGCGGGCCAGGGGATAGCGGGCGTCCAGCCAGGCGGTGAGCGAATTGCTGCGCTCGCGACGCTGCTTGCGCGTGGAGACGCCCGTGGTTTCCGCCGTCTCCACCGCCAGGAGTCCCATCACCGGGGCCATGCGCCGGCGAACTTTTGCGCGCCCGCGTATGCGCTGGACGGCCAGCAGGGCGATCGACGCAAGCAGCGTCACGAGCACCACGGCCGCCACTCCCATCATGCGGGCGTGCCGCCGCTCCGAGGCGCTGCAGGCGCGCGACACTCAGCTCGAAGGAGCACTAGTCCAGAAACCGCAGGTTGCGGCGAACGGTGAACAGGTCGACGAACGCGGTCTTCAGCGCCTCGGCGCTCGGTGTGACGAACACCTCGTCCTCTCCGGGGGTGCCGCCTGCGGCGTCGACGGACTGCTCGAGCGCGTTGATGGCACGCCTTCTGTTCCTGTTCCCGATGAAGATGGCGTTGATCCGCACGCTCCGTTCGCTGGCGATACGACAGGATCCCCCGAACCACTGATTGAGACGGCTGGTCATTCGGGTGAACACAGGTCCGCCCACGGAGGCATCTTGCCGCAAGTATTGCGGTATCCCCGCCAAGTTGAACGGCGAGACCTCGGCCACGGGCGGCAGCGGCGTGGACGGCAACGTGGTGGAATGACCGACGTACGTGCGGTTGTCAACGCGTCCGTAGGGTGTGAAGATCGAGTTGAGCCGGCAGAAGTGCTCCGTTTGCACGGGCCTGTGCTCGAACCCGAACGCGTTGGCGCCGTCCATCAGCACATCGGACACGCCGGCATCCAGGCCGCGGAAAAGCTGCCAGGGCGTGAGCGTCGTCAGGAGCGGCTTGCGCAAATCGGGTCGCGCCGGAAAGTCGAGCAACGCGTCGAGAAACTTTAACGCATCGAGCACCTTGTCCAGACCGGAACGGCCGAATCTGCCCCGGTCGAGACAAGCGCTGAAACGGCTGTTGAAGTCCGCCGACGTGCTCCCGGCCGCCGCGGCGTGATAGTCGGGGAGGAAGTTCCGGTGGCAGACAACGTCCGTCTCCCAGCCGGGGCTTCGGCCATCCGCCGCTTTCCCAAGACAGATGAGGTTCAAAACACCGAAAAAACCATCTCCGTCCGAGATGATGAGGATCGATTTGTTCAGGCGCGAATCGCAGGCGGCGTCAGCCTCGTTGGATGCGCAGGGCGCCTTGTGGCGGGCGACCACCTGGAGATCCTGCACCTGCCACTGCCAGACCCGTTGCCAGAGGGGTGACAGGGCGCGTAAGGCCCACACCACGCCCAGATGGACATCAGTGCCGGTAGCGCCGCCCAGGTTGCCGCAGGATCCCGGGACGACGCAATGTGTCTGCAGGCCGTTAACGGCCTGGAGCAGACCGGCCAGGTCGTCGGTCAACGGGGTAATGGGGTTCGGCGGGCAGAGCGTGGCGCCGCCTCCGCTGCCCGGTGCGGACGAGACGTTGTCGCCCTTGGTCAGATGATCTTTAAGCGGCGTTCTGTAGCGGCCGACGAAAAGGACGGTTGGTTCCGAAGACGCCTCCAGGAGCGTCGCCATCATCGGCTTCAACTGGTGGTCCGCATGGCCGCCGATGCGGGCGTCCGGCCAAGAATGGGCGGTGAACAGCGTGTTGCGGTCGCTGGCACTCGGGGGCGCGTCCGAGAGGTGCAGCGGAGCGGTCCCGGGAAGGCTTCGTGATCTGGCGGACCAGCCAGCCACAGCACTGGTAGCGGGCCAGTTGGCGGCCTGAGCGGGGGTCCATCCGGCGGGCCGGATCCCCGGGTCCCAATGTGCGCCCCAACGCGCCATCACGCACCCGTTCCAGAAGTCCTCGTCGTTCACCACCCAGGTGCCGAGACCGGGGACCTTGTCGGAGGGGTCCACCGAAACGCCGGTGCGGCGCAGATTCCCGTTCCGGTTGTTCAAAAGCCACCTCGGCAGCGTCCGCTTGCGCAGCGGGCCGAGATGGTCGCCCACGCCGCAATGGTGGTAGCTGTCCACTCAGCGGCCCCACCACTGGTGGGCCTTTCTGCGCGCCGCGCGCAGTGTGTCGACAATCGTCGCACCGGCGGCGGTGAAGGGCACCAGGGAAACGAGCATACCGCCGGGCGTGGCTTCGGTCGCCGTCTTCATGGCGACGGCGACAGATCCCAGGGCGATTTCAGTCTGTCGACTCTCGAGATCGGGGTACCGCCATTGCCGCTTCTGAAGCGGTGCCTCATTGACTGCGATTGGCCCAGTGCAACGGCGACTTCGTACCGTTCCGGGTCGAGTTTCGACTTGATCGATACCGTCACGGGTTCGTTGTCGGCCTGCTGGTTGCCGACCGCGTTCCCCATCTCGCACAGGTTTGAGAAGGTATAGGTGCCGTAAACGCCGATGGTCGTGATGCCGGTCCCGCTGTCGCGGGTCACCGCCACGTCGCCGGATGTCACGTTGAATCTCGGCAGGCCCGTCTCGGCGAACGCGGCCACCCGATTCGCGACTTTAAGATTGATCGCGGGATCGCCGGTGCCGCTCGACAAGGACCCTGCCGCGGAAAAGGCTGCGTGCACCGCAGTTCGCACTTCTTCCCACTGCGCCTCGTGCCAGGCGTAGTTCGAAATGGACGAACCGGCGGTGGCCATGGCAATCAATGCGAAGACGCCGCCGAACAGCATGCCGACGCCGCGCCTTGAACGGAGAAAGGAAGCCAGGGTCTCTGGAAACAGTCGGGCTACGAGGCTCCCCTGGCGGTGCGCCAGAGCCCGCCGCAGGCGGACACGAAGGAAGGCCAACTTACACTTGCGCCGGAAGTGGCGTAACGCAGAACGCGCTGTCCGTTCGCGACTTCCATTGTGTACACGCCAGTAGTCACCAATCCGGCGCAACGCAGCGCGCACGAGTCCGGCGGCTCGCGGACGGTTCGGGATCTCCTTTCGGTCAGACACGTTCGGATCCTCCTGGCCGATCAACGGGCAGGGCACCAGTTGCAGTCGGGGTAGTCGTGCGCCGACCCCCAGGCGGCGCGCCGGGTCAGAACGAAAGCGCCGTCCGAGATGTCGAAAAACTCCAGGCCACGGAGCGCGAGGCCCCCGAACAGCCCCGGGTTGGCGTGGAAACAGGTATCGACCAGAACCCACCATTCCTGCTGGGCCATGTTCCTGCTGAGCCAGAGTTTGTGGCCAGGGGGCGGTTGGCCGTCCACGGCCGGCTTGCCTTCGTTGGGCAGTACGGACATGTCGGACGGAAAGTGTTCGCCGACGGCCGGCCGGCGCGGTTTGTAGCTAGCGCAGTCGCCGCCGCCGTTCCACGTGCCCTTGCCCGCATCGGCGTGGGGTGGCGCGGGCGGCCATACATGGATCACCCTGGGCAGGCACCAGTTGCTCGCGTCCGCGCAGTCCGCGTGAGCGCTGTTGGCGTTGGCGTCTCGGCGGTCGCCCCGGACCACGACCGTGACCGATATCCGCCCAGCGCCGCCGGTCGCCAGAGCCTCCCTCGCCAGTTTCACCGCGGCCTCTATGGGGCTGTCGCCCGCAAGGGGGCCGGTTTCGTTGGCGATGAGTTCAGCCACCACGTACATCTCCCGCGCGAGGTTGGTGCGGTGGGCGACGTATTCGCGCAAGTCCCAGATTAACCCCGTCATCACCAGAACGAACGGAATCAGGCCGATGAACTCGATGCTCGCGGAGCCCCGGGCGAAGCTACCGCGGGGCCAAAAAACTTGAGAGCCCTGGGCGATGATCCCACGTTGCGGCCGGTGTCTGGGGACGCCGCACGGTTGTCGTGTGGAGGATCGGCTCAGCAGTGTGGGGTAGGGGGTACCCTGCGCAGCGACGGCCGATGGGACGCCCGGACCGGTACGGAGCGGTAATCCTCGCCGGGTAGACTGTCCGCGAGAGGACTCTCGGCATCGAGCGCTCTGCGCTCCGGCAAGCGATCCAGGAACATGAGTGCTAAACTCAGTAAACACCGACGTTCCTCACGCCTGATTGCGCGCCCAACTCTGCCGTTGCCGGCGGACGCCGTCCGGCCACATCGCCCGCACGAGGCCGGACCAGGGCTGCACTACGATGCGGGTCTCAAGCTTGATCCAGCTGCCCGACGCACCGCATGCCCCGGCGACTTCCCACTCGGTGCCGTCGTAGAGGTCTTCGTCCGCCACCAGGCTGACGTGGACTTCGTCCGTACCGTTTGGCCAGGCGGCGCCGGCGACGGCCTTGACACGGCCGTCGCCGTCCTGGTCGAGCAGCCAGCGGGCGAGGCTATGAGCGTTAAAGGCGTTCTCCACAGCCTGCAGGCACTTGCCCGGGTCGGCGTTGTTCGAGTCCGCCGCCGCTGCGCGCGCCGCCTGATGGGTCGCCGCCGCCAGGGCCTGGTCGAACAAGGAAAGCCGCATGAACTCCGCAACCGGCACGAAAAAGAACAGCGAGGCCGTCAGCACCAGCACGAACTCGACAGCGATGGCACCCTGAGTGCGGGCGCCGGCGGTCGGTGCCCGTCGGCGACGACTATTGGGGATTTCGCGCATGGACGAATACCGAGTCAGTAATAGAACTCGTTGGCGAACTGCCGAGCCGCGGCGCCCGGCGAGGCCGCCACGCCGACCGCTGACGCCACCGCCGGGGTGCCGGAAACGATTCGCGGGGTCACCACGATGATCAGCTCGACGGACTGTTCCCGTTCGATCGAGGAGCGAAAGAGAGCGCCCCACAATGGGATGTCTTTCAGTAGCGGAATCCCGGCATCGGAACCGGTGGTGGTGCGCCGGTAGAGACCGGCGATGGCGATGGATTCACCATCGCCGAGTTCCACCGTGGTGGCCGCCGAGCGCTCGTTGATGTTGGGCACGATGGTGCCGGCGATGGAGGCTCCGCCCGCCGCGATTTCGCGAATGCGCGGTTCCACCGTCAACGAAATCTGGCTGCTGTCGAGGACCGTCGGTGTGAACTTCAGGCTGACGCCGGTCTCCCGGTACTCGGTGCCGATGGTGCCCCGGTCGGTGATGGTCGGCACCGGAATCTCCAGGCCCGAAAAGAACTCCGCCGGCCGGCCGCTCACCGTGGTGAGATTGGGCCGCGCGTGCACCAAGGCAAGGCCGTTCTCCGCCAGCGCTTCGAGAAACACGGTGGCGCGGTACTTCTCGCTCTGGAACAATTCCGAATGCGACAGCACGATGCCGCCGTCACCGCCGCGCGCCGGGTTCACCACGCCGAGATCGGACACCTCGTTAACGAACTGAGGGTCGTCCGTCAGCGGAATCCCTTCTGCATTGACTGGATAGAACTCGACGGTCTGGTCGAGCACGTTGACGACCTGCAGCGCTCCGGTTCCCAGTCGGCTACCGGTACCGGTCACCCAGGTTCGCAAGGGATTCTCGAATAGGTTGATGTCCACGGACCAGTCGATGCCCAGCGCCTGCGACACGTTCCGCGATACTTCCGAGATGAGCACTTCAAGGTTGACCTGCGCGGGGCCGTCCAGCCCGATGGCGTCCACCACGGGTGTGTCGCCCGCCACAGCCCGGATGCCGCGCAGAATTCGCTCAGCCTGCGACGGGCTCGCCGCCGTGCCGCTGACGAACAGGGTCTCGCCAAGCGAGTGAACGTCGATGGGTGCCTCATCGCCCGCGACGTGCGTGACGACCGCCTTGACGTGGTCCAGCTGAGCGTTGACCCGAACGACGTAGGCAGCCAAAAGGGCACTCACCGTATCATAAACCTTGAGGGTGGTGATGCCGGCTTGGCGGCCAAGTACGAACAGCGTCCGGTTGTCCAGCGCTTCGACGTCCGCCGTTCCAGGATCGGCGATTAGGGCGGTGCCGATGTCGGCCTCGAACTCAATGGTGATGGCGCTACCCGGCGTCAGCGCCAGGGATTGTTCACTGGACTCGGACGCTGTCGGTGCGGCGGCCAAAGAACTGAACACCAGCCACGCCACGAACACAAGCAAGCGACTCGGAGGCAAGGTCTGATGCAGGCAGGTCACGATCCCGAAACCAGGGTGTCCTGGCCGAGACCGCCGACCGCCAGTTCTTCGCCGGAACCACCGCGGATGATCCGTACCGGCGATGCCATCGGGGGCAGGACGGGGTCGGGTTCAACCAGCACCTCGCCGATCCGCACCGGCGGCGGTGTCCCTCCCTGCGGGGCAGGTGCGGTGATGCTGCGCATGGCAAGCGTAAGCCGGCCCGTGCTGGACGCAAGCGCGATGCGTTCCGCATCGACGGGCGATACCTCCAGTGTGAAGGTGTCGCCGGCAACGGGATCGACACCGGTGAATTCGAGGGCTTCTTCCAAATTGGACCGCATTGGATGGCGGCCGAGCGACAGGATGGCGGAACCCACCGCCAGTACGCGCGTGTCGCGCACGATGGCCTGCGCGGCGGACTGGCCACCGCCGGTTACCGCGACCAGAATCACGTCCACCCGGTCGCCTGGGTATATGACGTTGGCGGTGGTGGTCGGGCGGTCCACCTCGATGGTCATCGCCCGCATTTCCGGCTGCAGCACCGCACCGATGAATCCGGGGCCGCCCGGGATGATGATGCCGTCCCAGGCGATCGGGGCGCCGACGGCATGAGCCTTGCGCGTGACCGACCCCAGTAACGCCTCGATGGACTGGACATCCTGCAGCACGACCATTTCCAGATCGATCGGCTCGCGCCATTCGCGCCATTCGACCAGTTCCGGGGTCAGCATCACGCCCGACCGAATATCGCGGCTGGCAACCAGCAGTCTGGGAAGCGCGGGCGAACTCTCGGCCGGCGGCGGTGAAGCTTCGACCGGAGCTTCCGGCGGCGACGCCTCTACCGCCGCAGGCGCCGCGGGCGTCTCCGGTGCCCCGCCGCCCCGCCACAGGCTTTGTGCGGCCATCCAGGTGGCAACGCCAAGGGCGAGCAGGACGACCGCGGGAAGGGCCATCCGTCGGCCCCGGTAGGCGAACGCATCCCGTAGGTCTCTGATATCCATGGCGATTTGTCGGTGATTTCAGTCCATCATACGCTGGTCAGCGATTTGGCGCGGGCAATGAGCAGCACGACCGCCGGCGGCGCTATGGCCCAGGCGAAGGGGATCCCCCGTGTGCGGAAATCGCCGCTCTGGCGAGCCAGTGCGAATAGCACCAGCCACAATCCCAGGAAGGCTGTGCCCAATAGCCACACGCCAAGTTCCCTTGAACCTACCCAGAGGGCCAGCGCGCCCATCAGCTTGCCGTCGCCACCGCCGAGCCAGCCCAGCCAGTGAAACAGGTAGCCGACGGTGAGCGTAACGAATCCACAGAGGAGTGATGTCCAAATCGCCTCATTCAGCGCTGTGGGCGCCAGCGAGACTGCGAGCGCCCACAACAATGCCAACGCAACCACCAGCCAGTTCGGGACCATTCGATGTCTGGCGTCGGTGTACAACGCGGCGGTTGTCAGAATCGCCGCGCTGTAGAGCGCAAACAAGGCGCTCATAGGCGACCCTCACCTGCAAGTTGGGACTGCTTCAGAACAGGGCGCGAAGCTGTGCAGCTTCGCGGGAAGCAACCGACAGCGCCCGTTGCCATCCTCGAAAGACAATACCGGCGAGTGGACGATACGCTTGGGTTGGCTGCCGTTTGCTGTCTACCTTGTCCTTGGGCTCCTCAACCTTATGTAGTCGCGCCTGTCAGTTCGTTTTCCAGATCCGTGAACAGATCCGTGAAACCATCCGTCAACGCTGTTGCACCAACCCCCATGACAGCGATAACCGCAACGATGATAAGCGCATACTCAACGGCGGAGACGCCGGCTTTGTCCTGGAGGAAACGGAGAAAGCGGCTTACATGGCGACCTAAAGATTCCATAATCGGTTCCTTAACTGATTGAATCAACATACGTGCTAGTAAGATGAAGCACGCACTCTCGCCGCCAAGCAAATGGGATTTTAGCCGACTGCTAATGAAACTCAATACCCATTTGCAGTTTTTTGTTCCCGGCGGGCGCCGTAGGGTGCGGGGCGGAAGTACCAGATATCGCCACCCGAGGCCACGAATTGGGAGCATGTCTAAATCGGACCTCGCCACCACGTTTGGGGAAGCGTCACTCGCAGGCCGAGCCAAGGCAGTCAATCGGTTTCTGCGGGAACCTGCCCGGTGACGGATTCGTGCGAGACTGACGCGGTGTCGTCACAGGTACATCTACGAGGGCGACGCGGCGCGGCATGTCGCAATACACCGTCCCTTGTACAAACCCTCGCTCGTCACTGCGGCGTGAGTTCCCTGTGGGACGCCGGCGGAGCGCATTGGGGCACCGAATACCTCTCCCACAAGCCCCTGGTCCTCAGCACAGCGTCGTTCGCATCGACTTGCCAGGGCTTGTCTGCGCCGTTCCAGTGGACGATTTTCGCCTGTTTCCCGTCCGTGCCGAAGAAGTAGTCCCGGTAGTCCACGTTCCACGCGACCGGCAGATGCACGTAGTCGCCGCCCGCATACAGATTGAGCAGCGTCTGGTCGTCGTAGCCGAACGTGTGGAAGTTCCGCTGGACCTGAGACGCAAAGCCGTCCTCGCGCATGGTCTGCAGCGACAACAGCAGCACGCCGGCGTTGAACGCGGGTCCGTTGAGGGGGCCGGCAACGCTCGCCGCCGCCCGCAGGTGGTGCATCTGCTTCACGCGCTCAGGCTGGTTGTCGACGCTTGTGGACAACTCCAGCCAGGACGCGAGATAGTGTTTCGGCACCGCGGCCAGGGAACTGTCCCCCAACGGTGTGCCGTAGAGCTCGGCGACATCCCCGAGCACGATCATGTCGGTGTCCAAGTACAATACCTTGTCCACATCCGCAAGCACCTCAGGCAGCAGACAACGGTCCATCGTCGACACCGTGATATATTTTTGCAATCCGCTGTCGTCCGCTTCGGCGAACGCCGCGTCCATCGGGTGCCACTCGATGGCGACGTCCCGGCACGCGCGCTGCAGGTTCTCCATGTCCGCGGACGACAATCTCCTGACGAGCAGGTGGTAGCGGGTCTTGCGCGACGCATGGGCTTCGACGGAGCGGATCAGGTTGGGGACGTAGTCGACCAGGTTGCGGTCGAACGTCAGGGCGACCGGGATGGGATCGGTCGGTCGGGCATCCTCCCGCCCGCGGCTCGGGCGGCGGGCGAAGAGCTTCGTGTAGCCTCTCCGTTCCTCTTCGTCGCGCTCCACCAGGGGTAAGGTCGCTTCGCGCCAGTGCCGGTACACGGTCTCCCGGTCGGCTCCGGCGAGTATCTGGCGGAAGATCGTCTCCATCAGCCCCGTCAAGCCTGCGGCCATCCCGCGCAGTTCGTCCTCGTCAAGGTCAACGAGGCCGTCGAACCGGATGTCTGCGGGATCTTTCGCATTGAAGGTCACCGGCGTGCCCAGCGCCCGGCAGGGCAGATAGCAGTGCAGGCGGGCTGTGCTGACGCTCTCGGCCCGCTTGTAGAGCACGAGCCGTTCCAGGCTTTCCGCGATCCGCTCGGTGAACGAGCGATGCGCCGGGGCAAGCCTGTGCGTCAGTTCGGTGGCGCCCGGGACCGGGTCCGCCGCGTCGTCCACTTGGTAGCACACGCCGCGTGCTGGGGGGCCATCGTCCTCCGGCAGCGCCAGGGTGGTCGTGATGCAGCCGCTGAGGAACGCCTTCACGCCCACGCTGGCGAGCCGGTCCCGTGTCGTCCGATCGCGGCAGCCGATGGGTTCGTAGCGTTTCAGGTAGTCGCACAGGGCCGGAGTCAATAGGCCGATGTCGTTCAGGTAGAACGAGAAGAAGATTGGCAACAATCCCGCCGGCAGGGGGAACGTCATGGGAACCCGACCGATCCGTTGGTCGCCAAACCACCCGAAGAACGGCAGCCACGCCTCGCCCCGCCACCGCGCGCAATCCCGGTCCACGACGGCCACGTCAAGCGGATGGTCGGCGTGCATGCGCTCTTCGGGACGCCACGACCGGGCGAGCTGCGCGAACACCCTCTCGAGAGCGTCGTCGCACCGAATCGCGCCGGGCGCATGGAAGCGCGCCACGTGGCGCATGACCGCAAGGGTCTGCAGGTAGTCTCCCAGGTTGCGCTCGACTGGATGGTCCGAGGGCCAGCCGTAGTCCAGAAGCGCCAGCGTAACCGCGCCCGGTGTTCCGGCGCCTGCGGGAAGCCGGTCGCGAAGTGCCTCGTGGACTACCGGTACGCCGCCGCCGTAGATCACCGACACGTACTGCGCAAGCCGCGCGCTGCCGGATCGCCCGCTGAATTCCAGGGCGGCATCCTTGTCGTCCAGTCTGATCGCAAGCTCCGCGACCTCGGCCTGCGCAGCCGCCAATCCGCTCTGGCTCGCCCGGGCGCAGGCCTTCGCGAAAGGCCGCCGGCACTCGGCCAGGCGCCCCAGGGCCAACAGACTCCTGATCAGGATGGCGTAGTCGTCAGTGCCGAGCTGCTCGGCATCGACCAAGGGCGTCAGCAGGTCCACCACCGTATCCCAATGGTGCTGTCCATGTGCCCCATGGGCGCGGAAGATGTCCCGCGCGACCGGGTCCGTCGCCTGCCCGGCGGCTACTTGGGCGGCGGTGGGCATTCTTGTCGACAGACGCATTAACAGCCGCCGCGAGTCCGTGCTGCGCATGACCACCTTCCAGAAAAACCGGCGCAACGCCTGCTTCACTCCCCGGGGCAACACCCGGTACAGCGTTTTGACGACGGCGACGGTACTACGAAGCATAAATGCAACACTCCGGGATCGGCTCGTCGAACCATCGGTTTTGGAGATGTTGCCTCGGGGCGCGGCTCTCGGGCGCGGCGGGGAGCATGCCCCCGATTGCGGTTTCGTTCATGGTCAGTCTCTCTTAATTCTCGTTATCTAAAGTCGAACTCCTGCATCAGTCCACGAACTGCTGCTTGCGCGTGAGGCGCGACGGCGTGCTGTTGCAACACGGCGGGCTGGACACGATCATCTTGCCGCGGCCCGCGTTCGCCCAGCTTAGCAGATTCGCGACAGGGGAGGCGTTGCTCGGGACGTTGTCGCTGATGAACTCGGCTTGCACGTTCGCGCCCCGGCGGCGCTCCGCACCTTCGACCATGGCGCGGAATTTGAACGTGCCGAACGGGGGACCGCCGCGCCCGAGCCGTTTTTGTGCGCAGAAAACCAGGCCGCCGTCTTCCAGACGGGTGGCGACTGCCACGGCAACGAGGACCGTCAGCCAAGGTGGAGCAGGCAGGATGCCCGCCACGCCAAGCAGGGTCAGATCGAAGAAACGCTTGTAGCCTATGTTCCTCGCAGTGGACGAAGGCGGTTCGATGACGCGTTCTCAACGGCGACTCAAGGCCCGTCCAACGACCCTGCGCCCGATTTGCAGGACGAACTTTGTGGGAGAGCCGCGGCGAATAAAGATGCAAGGCGCGACGCACTACCCCTCACCGATGGCGATGACAGGGCGGGAGTCGTCGGTTTCCGATCCTGCGGACGCAAGGGACCGCGAACGCCAAAGGTCTGCGCAGATGACGTCGAGACCACGCTCCGTCGCCCACCCGAGTTCGTCGCGCGCCCGCCGCACGTCGGCAAGGAGGACGGCGACGTCCCCCGGGCGGGGCGGCGTCACGCGATACGGCACCGCCACACCGCTCGCGCGTCCGAACGACGCGAGCACCTCGAACACGCTGTGTCCGCGTCCGGAACCAAGATTGTGCACCGACACGCCTGAACGTGAATCTGCACGCTCGACAGCACGAACATGCCCGCGGGCAACGTCGAGCACATGCACATAGTCCCGAATGCAGGATCCGTCCGGGGTTGCGTAGTCATCGCCGAACACCGGGACCCGGCCGCTTTCGCCCGCCGCCACGTCCGCGACCCGCGGCAGCAGGTTCGCGGGCGGTCCCACGGGACTCTCAAGCAATCGTCCGCTTGGATGTGCTCCGGCCACGTTGAAGTACCTCAGGATCGAGACGCTCCAGCGGGGATCGGCGTCGTGCAGATCCCGCAGCATTTGCTCGGTCGCGAGCTTTGTCCGCCCGTACGGGCTTGACGGGGCGGTGGGCGCGTCTTCCGACAGCGGCCCATCCGCCCCGGCGTAGACCGCCGCCGTCGAACTGAAGACCAAGCTGCGCACGCCGTGGTGCGCCATTCGTTCGGCCAGGCAAACGGAACCGGCAAGGTTGTTGGCGTAGTAGGGCAGCGGATCGTCCACCGACGCACCGACCGCCTTCCTCGCCGCCAGGTGTAGGACCGCCGAGACCGCGCCGTTGCCAAGCACGCGGTCCAGGTCGCCGGGGTCGCGGATATCCCCCTCGACGCACGACACCGGCCGTCCCGCCAGCTCCTCCAGCGTGGACAGCACCGCCGGCGAAGAGTTCGAGAAATTGTCGAACAGCACGGGCTCAAGGCCAGCCGCGATCAGTTCCAGGGCGACGTGGCTGCCGATGTAGCCGGCGCCACCAGTAACGATTACTTTCAAGTCGCCATCCTCATCAAAAACAACCAGACTTTCCCAACCCGGTTCATCGTCCATGCCGCTCCCTGCGCCCATTGACCCGTCCGCCGCGCCGTCACGCATGGACGTCGCCGCCGAGTCTCCCGCATCGGACAATGGCGGCGATACGCGCGCGACTTGCGCTCGAACGGGATGGCGCTGGGTGGTACGAATACACCAGACTAGCAATCGTCGCAACCGTTTCACAACACTCTCTCGCCATCACCACCGGAAGGCGATGCGGGTGAAATCAATCCTTCTGCGAGCCTGCTGCGTAACGCCGGCGGTCAGCCACGCCGTGGCCCGCTGCTCGACCGCGTGGCCCCTTGCGTTTCCAACATCGCTGTGCGAAGACATTTCGTCAGCGAGAACGCTCCGACCGAGTTGCCACGGCTGCCGGCGCACCTGGGCTTCCATCGCCAACGTCTCGATCTGACAAATCGCAACCGTCTTGTCCGACACAAGGCGGGGCCGGATACCCCGCCGGCCGCTGTGTAGCTTTCCCGTACCGGGGCTGACCGCCCCGACAACGAGGAACAGACCATGAAAGATCACGACGACGAGTTTCGCGAAGCCATCACCCGGTTCCGGATCGGCGTCTTTGCCAACCCGGTGGCCCGACATGTGGGCGCCCCGGGCATCGGCGAGCGGCTCGAGAAGATGCCCGAGCGGGCCCATGCCATCCCGGGCAGCGACCGGACCCGCATCGCCGCAAATGCCCTGCGCCGTTGGATCAAGCTCTACCGCGACGGCGGCTTCGGGGCGCTCTACCCAACGACGAACTTCAGGCCCGCGAAGCTATTTTGCCGAAAGTCGTGCGAAACATTGCGCAGCGATGTTCACATAGTGAGAACACTTTAGACTTTCTGGGGGCGTCGAGGGTGGCAAATCACTACTGGGAGCGATCATAGGACCTGCGGCCGCGAGCTTGGTCGGCACACGACTCAGACGTAACCGTCGCGGCAGGAAACGGAGTTGGTCTTGCTGACCCCGCCGCGCGCGGCAGTCACCCGCGGCAAACCATCGGCGCCGATGGCCGAGGTAACGTCTGTGACGTTTTCCGGCGCATCGGGCTCCTGTTCCGTCCAGGCGGTGCCCCCGACGATCCACCCCCATAGTCGGTCCCGGCAACGCCGTTGCGTCGATAACGGACGTGAACCGTGGTGTTGCCCTAAAACCTGGTGACTGTTGTCTCGTTCGTGTTCGTGGTTTTGCGGCCCCGCCAACGGCGGTCGCCGTCGGGACCCAAGTCGTACTCCCATTGAAGATTTCCCCGAAGCTGTTGCGGTCGTAGAGACAAGGCGGTTTTCAGCCGGAGGGTCGAACCTTGGATTCGCCGGTTGGATTTGCGACTGAACGCGAGCACCAGTGCCGCGCCCTCGATGGGATGCGGTTCGACGGGAGCAGCAGCGCCGTCCAGTGATCGGGTTGGCTGTGTGGCGATGTGGCGATCGATACGTCGGTAGGGTTGCGAACCGAAAACGGGGCTGACAAGCGCACTGGTGCGGGCAGCGATGACGCGTACGGCCTTCATTGCGACTTCACAGTCCGAGTTACGGCTCGATCGTGGCGTCGGGCCGCCCCGCCCTCGACGCGTTCAACCAGGCGAGGCCGAGGTATCGGGGCGGAATGGAAGCAGAGTATCGCTTGATTCGTCGACGTCGCCCATGTGCTTCGCAAAAGGCGCCATGTCGTGCGCCGTGTAGGTGAGTTCGAGCACGGGGTCCCGGGCGATCTCGGCGGCGGTCTTCGGGCCGAAGGTCGCGTCCTTGAACCGATGCGGCGGGACGACTGGAAACGGTTCGAGGACGTACCAGGTGGGGTTGGTACCGTGCACGTTCTGGTGGACCACGTTGTCGAAGACCGTGGCGCATCGATTCGCCGACAGCAGGATAGCGTTCGCGCGACAATCCGGGACTTTTTCAGGCAGAATCGACGGCACCGTGTTTCCCAATCCGACCAGGGACACGGCAGACGCGATCATGGTTCGCATGTCGGTTGGGCGGGCGATGTCGCGAAACGAGATTGCCCGTTGAAGGTCGTCCAGAAACGACACCGCTGTCGCCGGCACCCAGCACTGCTCCCGATCCCCTGCCTGTCAGGGGATCGGGACATGGATCGGAGCGAGAGTCATGGATAGCCTGTTGTTGGTGTCGTTGGCGGCGGGTATCGCCGTGCTGATTCGTGTCTTCCTCGACAACGTCCCGGTGGTGAAAACCATGCGCAACATGCTTTTCAAAGAGCGCTGGGGCTGGCCGGCGAATTCGGTCTCCCCCACCCACCGGGATCTCAAGTACGCCGCCTTCGGCGGCAAAGAGTTGTTGCTCGATCTCTATTTGCCCGACAGCGGCGAGGCGCCCTATCCGTTGATTGTGTTCCTGCACGGCGGCGGATTCCTGATGGGGGACAGGGCGCTGATCGAGCCCGGAACTTTTCGTCTCCTGGACAAAGGATACGCCGTGGCCAGCATCGAATACTCCTTATCGGCGGAGGCGAAATGGCCGACACAAGGGCAACAGATCAAAGGCGCGGTTCGCTGGCTCAGGGCGAACGCCGGCAAGTATCGACTCGACGCGGATCGCTTCGCGGCGTTCGGCGGTTCCGCCGGCGGGCATCTGGCGAGCTTTCTCGGTACCACCAACGGTCTTGCCGAATTCGAGTCCGAGGCCTACGGAAACATCGACTATGCCAGCGACGTGCAAGCCTGCGTCGCCTGGTACCCACCGAACAACTTTCTGCACAGACACAGATTCTCGTTCAACGTTCTCTTGCTGTTCGGGGATGCGAACAAGAGCAACCAAAAAGCCCATTGGGAAAGCTGATAGGAGGTTCGATCCGGAAAAAACCCGAGCTCGCAAGAAGCGCCAGTCCGCACAGCTACGTTTCGCCCGAGACCACGGTGCCTTTCCTGCTCATGCACGGCGGCAAGGATGTCGTCATCGCGGTCGAGCAGAGTATCGAATTCAAGAACCGAATGAATGCGCTCGGCATTCCGTGCAGGCTCGTTGTGTTCGAGGACTACTTGCACGTTGATTACCGTTTCAACAGCGAGGAAAATATGGAAACGGTCGCTGGGTTCCTGGCCGATGTGTTTTCGACGTAGTGTTCGTGTGGCACACTGTTGCGCCAAAACCGTGAGAAAGCCCGCTTATGCTTGCAATGCGTTAAAGGCAATACTGTTCACTTAAAGATTTTCACGATGGTTTTAGGGTCGTATTTTTGGACGATGAACTCTCTCGGTCGCAAGGGGTAGTTACTCATTTTCCGTTTGACGCCGCGTGGCTTGATCCGATGGCGGCTGGACACGACGCGTTCGTCCAGGATCTCATTGATCACTCGCTGGCGGGTGTGTTGGGGATCCAGAGGGGGAAAAAGGACGTTGGCTGACGATTTTGCGGCGCGCCACGCGCACGGCGTGCACGTAGGAGAGGCGGTCTGGATCCTCGCCAATGCGAAGCGCCGCCTCATGCATCAGCGCACGCACCGCGAAGTGTGCCAGCATCAGGCCCCAGAACTCCTGGCGCACCAGTTCGGGCGTTTTGGAGCGCAAGACGATCCGGGCGCCGCGCAGGTGGGTTTTGAGTTCATCCAGCGCGGTCTCGATTTCCCAGCGCTCGTGATACAGGGCGGCCAGATCGGACGCCGGGGCGCGCTGGTCGTCGAGCACCGTGGTCAACAATCGATACGGCGTTTCGGCGCCCAGCGCGCCCTGCAGTCGGTATTCGATGACGCGCACCCGCAGACCATGGCATTGGCGCCGCCGATCCTTCGCTGTCGG
Source organism: uncultured Pseudomonadales bacterium (assembly GCA_964518405.1). Classification (GTDB taxonomy): domain Bacteria; phylum Pseudomonadota; class Gammaproteobacteria; order Pseudomonadales; family Azotimanducaceae; genus VXNE01. The sequence goes on from CAZFGB010000220.1 coordinate 17,260, forward strand.
ATAAATGCGGCTCAGGTAGGACCCATCGCTCAAGGTTCGCTCACACGGCAGGCGCAGGCTCTTCTTGACGCGCCACACCAGATCCGCTCCGGTCTCGTGCGCGCGTTTCCACAGCGAATAACTGAAGAAATTGCGATCCGCCAAGCACAACATCCCCGTCGACAGGGCCTCGACCACCTCGTGCGCCAAGTGTTGTTCGCCCGTCGTATACGCCCCCACGCGACTGCCGAACAGCACGTGGGTGCCGTTCTCCACCAGCGAGACAAAACGAATCTGGGGAAAAGCACTCGACCCGCGACTGGCCCCGGGCCGCCCGAATGCATCCGCGTTGTCGCGCTCGTCGGCAACGTCCAGGCAGCTACCGTCAATACTCACCAGATGCCAATGCCGGTACCCGCAGCCTGGCTCCGACCGCCGGCCCACCGGCTGCACCACGGCATCGTGCAGCAGACGCATCGGATCGGAACCCAAGCGCTTGCGCGCTTGCGAAATGCCCGATTTGCCAACCACCCTCGGCACCGCCGAAGGATCGCTCAGCCATTGCAGACCTTCCAGCAGACAGCGCAGGACCTCGCGATACGACGAGCGCATGTACAACGACAGCGCGATCACGTAATACACCACCACATGCGCCGGCAGACTCCGCTGCCGGACGCTCGCGCGGCCCGACGCCTCAAGCGCCTTGTCCACCGCCGTTCTCGGGATCATCTTGTTCAACACCCCGAGACTGATGTAATCCGTGATCCGGCTTCCCGCCGGAAGCTCCGCAACCGTGCGCGCCATTGCCATTCCTTCGCCGAAGCAAGGCCGCAGCATAGCGGAAATAGCCTAAAGTGAACAATATTGGCGTTAAAGCGGTCCAAGTGTGTCGCCGAGTCCGAACTTGCCGCGCGCCCCGGCGCTACGCGGGTTGTAGCAGGAGGTTTCCCGTTCTTTGGCGGCGCATCGGTGCCGCCCAGGGAATCCGGTTGTGACGGGGCGCTGCGGCAGCGCGGAACGCCGGCGGCGACGCGAGGTGCCTTTATGCGGACGCGAATCAAACGGTCGGGCCGACCGCAGCCTGTCCGATTGGACTGTTGACATACGAAACTTGGGTTTTGAACGCAATGCGAACACGCAGGAGGAGATGGAGAGGCAACCCTCGTACTACAGTGGCGCATTCGGCTCAGTTGCCCGGTCTGAGCGATGCCGAAGGTGACCGCCGGGCGAATCCGCCAACGGAACCCGGTGCGCCGGATTCGGAAACACATCCACAACCGCTTGAAATTGAAGAGAAATATGGAGTGCCGAGGGGTGCCGGAATGTTCTTTCGGTTCTTTCGAATCGAAGCGGTGTCCGGACGTTCTTTCGCGGTCTGGGCGGGCACGGAAGAGATGGCTCAAGCGGCGGCCGAGCGGATTGACCGGATGACGATTGCAACGGGTCACGAGACTTTCCGAACCGCAGCGGTGCCGGTGCGCGGGGATGAGGAATCGACGGGCGCTGGCGGAATCGCCAAGGTACGCGAGATCAAATCGTAAACAAGGCTCAATGGTGCCAGCCCTCGGTAGTGTTTGCGGGAAGCCCGCTTTGGGCAATCGACGTGCCGGGCTGTCAGACGCGCCCATGGCACCGGTCATCGCGGTCGAGCAGGGGCCTGGTGGTAGCCGGAGGGCTGCTCGTCAAGAAGCCGATGGCGCTATCGGAGGGGATTGATACCGCGTCGAAGGCATAGCCGGTTCATTTCGCGACGAGGTGCAATGAGTGAATCGGCGAAGAGTTGCCCCGGGTGTTGGATGGTTAAACGCTGTGCCACAAACAAGCAATTACCCCTCAGGCTTCGTGAACCCATAGCGATCGACGAGTCACCGCAAACCTGCGAAAAGGTAATCGGCATGGCAGGCATCTGTTTCGTTCTCAAACGTCACCAACATCGCAACGCTGCGCGGCGTTGGCATGGCAATTCGCTTGATCTCCCAAGTACCCAAGCTGTTGTCCGATGATCGATAGGTTCCCGATGCGATGAACGCTTCGTCCTCCGCGCCGGCGACGCCGTTTAGTTCCAGGATCCCGCCGTAGAAGCTGTCGAACTTCAATGCCAACACCTGGTCCAATGCGGTGAGTGTCAATGAAGTGGTGTCCACCAGTGGTATGCTGCCCGTACATTCCGGAGGGCCATTCGAGACCACGCTTTTGCCGGCGAAGGTGTGGGCCTGAAGACGGTAATCGTGACGCGAAACAAGCGGCGCCGAACCGGGCAACGGCCATTCCGTCACGAACGTGGTGCCCACCCGCGCGCCATCCGTGCCGAGTACGACCGATTCTCGATGGCTTGCCACAGCGAGCTCGCCGTCTCGCACATCGATAAGCACGTCGTAAGGGCCAACAAGCAGGGCTTCAAACCGAGCGAGCGGCTCGCCGGCTCCCAGAGTGACGGCATGTGTCAGCCCGTGCCCGACGACCGCAACCGAAGCGAATGCCTCCCTGGAGCCGTAAACCTTGCCCCTTCGTGTATCCTCAACCAGTCCGGCGAACTCCAGTGTCGTTCGACAAGAACGGGGGGGAATGTCGATAGCGACCGCGATTGCAACCGCGCCGGGCGACGGTTCGGATAGGTGAGAAAGGCCCCAAGTACCCGTGATGCCGTCGGATGACTCGAGCGTGCCTCCGGCGGAAATCGGTGACGAATCGGGAGCCAATCGCCCCGACAACGTGAGTGTGTCGCCCTGACCGCGGTTGAATTCTAGTTTGAGCTGATCGCCGTCCGTCAGCAAATCGAGGCTGAATCGCAAGGTCTTGTCGGCTCCGTCGTCGAGACAAGCCACTGAATCGAAACCTGCTATACCGGTGTAGCGACGATTCAGCGACGTTTCGAGCGCCGCTTCGACCACGAGATCCGCGCGTCGGTAGTCCACCTGCACGGTGACATCGCCGACCTCTTCCCCGAGATTTAGAAAATACGAATAGGTGCCGATTTCTACACCAGCGCTTTCTACTGTCACCCCTAGGTCATAACGCCCGATCTCAACCGCGTCGAAGCGCACCATCCTGGCACCCTTGAGCAACTTGCTTTGGTAGGTGCCGCCGACCCCCTCAAGCGTTACGGTAGCGACCGCACCGGCGGGCATTTCCTCGTCCGAACGACTGTGCAGGCGCACGATAATGTCGCTCTGCATGGGTGCTACCTCGACCGGCTAGACCTCGACGACTTCCTCAACGACGTCAGCAACTGCCGGTTGCGGTGGCGGCTCGATCACTTCGACCGTTTTGCACCCCGAAACCGCACAGAGAGCGATTCCGAAAAGGACTGCGGTCCTTGAGCCCGCGAACCATTGCGTCCAGTTGGCAATTTGCACAATTGTCCCTCTCATCGGCGGCCGTGATCCCGCCGCTTGTGGTGGCTTTGCCTGTCCGGTAAAACCGGCGTGGCGCCGCACCAGCGATTCTATGGGTGAGCAGGCGAGAAAGACAAGAAACGGGAGGAAGAAAAGCGCGCTTCGGGGACGGCTCCACTTGCCAAGGTGGCAAACGTTGTGCGAAAACCCGAACATGCTAACTCGTGGAGGTCGGCTTGCACCTTGAGGGAACTGAAAACTGCACCCGCAACCAAGGCGTAGGATGAACCCGCTGGTGGATCGGTTGCGAGGCGCGACCTCGCGCCACACACTGCGTCGAGTCATTCAGACAGCGGAGCGGTTTGCGGTACTGTACGGACGATTCGCTGTCTGGATTGGGTGCCAGGATTGGTTCGGGAAGGTCACTCTCGTTCTGTCGCGCATCTCCGCACAGCTCTATACGGGCATCGGCACCGCGATTGCGCTCACGCTGGGCGCGAGTCTGGTGGCTTGGCTGGCTTTCGACAGGGTCGGCGAAGCGCAATCGGAGGTCAACGAAACCAGTATGCCGCAACTTGCCGGGTCGTTCGCCGTTGCCCAGCAGGGCAGTGCCCTGGCGGTCGCGGCCGTACGCTTGGCGGCAGCTGTCTCGGCTGATGAACTCGCCGACATCGGCGTCCAGATTCATCAGCAAAGATTGAGGTTCGAAATCCAGCTGACGGAACTGACGAATCATAGCGGAGAACGCTTCGACGATGTACGCATCCACGGCGGGGCACTAATCACCAATATCGAAGCACTGCGGCGCTTGTCTGAAGAGCGGATCTTGTTAAGGACTGGTGTACAAACCCTGCGCGGTGAACTGGCAAACCTGGACAACGACTTGGCGCGACTTCCGCCCGCCGCCGTCTCACTTCGCGACAAGGGAGCGCTGGCAATACAGCTTCTTGAGAGCGCGCTTGGCGTGGTGGACCCCGCCTCTCTCGAGTCCATCGGGGAGCGCTTTGCCAAACTTCTCACCGCCCTGCACGGCAACACTGCAATTGTTGGCCGCCTGCAAACCTTGGGCCTCGCCCGGAACGGCGTGATCGAATTGCGTACACGACAACTCGATGTCGACACGCGCCAGAGGGATCTGCTGACCGAGAATCGCGGTCTTGCGGCGGATTTGCTTGATGCGGTCGAGGAACTAGTCGAGGTGGCAAGGGGCGGAGCCTCGTCCGCAAGCCTCGCTTCGCAGGACGCCATCAACTCTGCACGCACGCAGCTCCTGGTGATCAATGGCTTCGGCATAGTCGGGGCCGTTCTGGTCGCTTGGCTGTTGATCGGTCAATTGCTTTTGCCTCGCTTGAAAGCCCTGTCGAATCGGATGCTCGCCATGGCGGAAGGCGACCTCGAAGACCCTGTGGATATCGGTGGTCGCGACGAAGTTGCCGATCTGGCCGAGGCCCTGGAAGTATTTCGACGTCATGCCCTCGAAGTGCAACGCCTGAATCTGGTCGAGAAGCTTGCCGAGGATTTGCGAGGCAAAAACGATCAGCTGGAATGTGCACTTGCGGAATTGCGTCTCGCTCAGAATCAAATCGTGGCACGCGAAAAACTGGCTGGCCTCGGTGAACTCACGACTGGCGTGGCCCACGAAATCAGGAATCCTCTGAACTTTGTGTACAACTTCTCGGAGGCGTCGGCCGAATTGATGGATGAACTGTTAGAGGAACTCAAGGAGAGCCGGAACGGATTCACCGATGGCCAGAAAGAGTTGCTTGAACCGATATGCGCGGACGTTTGCGAGAATCTGCAGCGCATTCGCAACCACGGCGGTCGTGCCGAACGTATTGTGGGCGATATGTTGAAAATGGGCGGCGGTACGGGAGCGAGAGAACTAACCGCAGTGAATGACCTTCTTGACAATCAGATCTGCTTGGCGATCCGTAAAATGCAAGCGGAAAACGACGACCGTCTTCTCGAAATCAAGCGAGACTTCGACCCCGGGGCCGGCAAGATCGAGATTGTCCCCCAAGATATTGGTCGCTTGGCGCAGAACTTGATCCTCAACGCATGGCACGCCACCATTGAGCGGTGCCGTGCCGAGGAGCAGGCTGGCCATACCTACGAGGCCACCATCGTTGTAGCGACTCGACGGTTGCGGGACCGTCTTGAGGTGCGCGTGCGCGACAACGGGACGGGCATTTCTAAAGAAGCGGTCGATAAGATCTTCAATCCGTTTTTCACGACGAAGCCCACCGATCAGGGTACGGGTCTCGGACTGTCGTTGTGCAACGACATCGTAAGAGGCCACGGTGGCTCCATTCGTGTCGAAACGGAACTTGGCAGCCACACCGAGATGATTGTGAACCTGCCTTTGTCGCAGGTTTCCGGCACGGAGCCGGCGCGCTGATTTGCGCCTCGGAATCCAGATTCCATGCGCGTCTGCGACGATGCTGGGCCTTTGTCCCAGGTCTCAGGCGCGCCACGTCTCTACGCGCTGGACGGTGGTGCCGAGATCCGGGATGTTTGACGAGAGGTCGTTGCCGCACGAGTCAAAGCGGTAGTAGCGGAGCGCTATGGTGGCCTGGATCGCCAGCGCCGACTCGGGGTTCCTTTATGCGGATGCTAAACAAACTGTCGGGCTGGTGGAGCGTGATTCGCGCTGTCGGACGCGCTTACAATACCAAGCGTTCGTTGTCGCCCTTGTGCGACGTTGGGTCGGGGAGCCGAATTCCTTATCCCGCGCTGGCAGCAGTGCCGCCGCCAGCACGAGGCACAGGGGGTATTCCAGCACGGAGTCGAACACCTGTGGCGCGACCAGGGCGACGAATACGCCCCCCACCAATCCGCCGAGCGAGAGGAACAGGTAAAACTCCGTCAGCCGCGCCGCGGGCGGACGGCGGCGCGCCAGTTCCGCGTGGCCAGCCAATGCGATGCAGAAAAAGGCCCCGAGGTGCAGGGGCAGAAAGATCCCCGCTGGTTCGCGCCAGAAAAACACGGCGGCGAGCAGGACGATGGCGAAGGCCATGGCCCGTGCGACCAGCCAACGGGGGATGAGGGGCTTGCGGGCGAAGGCGTTGACGAAGCTCAACAGGTACAGCGCCAGCGGCACCACCCACAGGAGCGGCGCCGAGGCGATGTGCGTGCTGATGTGGGCGGTCACGCCGAGCAGCAGCGCAGACGGGACTGCGCTGTATGCCAGCCAGGCTGCCCGGTTCCTCCAGGAGACGCCGCCTGTTGGCGTCAGACCGGGGGGTCGGATTCGAGTATCCGTGCCGAAACGATCCTCCGCTGACGGGCCGGAAGCGCCGCCCGCCCCTGTTTCGACGGATCCCGGCACCTCAGACGAGGATCTCGATGGCCGGGTACTCCCCGACACGACCGGTGATTCCGCGCGCCAGAGGGTTTCCCCGCAGGCGACGATGCCGAGCGCAAGCACCGCAAAGCCGAACGACCAGGCAACGGATTGCGATCCGGTCGCCAGCAGCGGTTCCAGGACGAACGGAAACGCGAGCAGCACCGCCACGCTGCCGGCATTGCTGGCCGCGTAAAGCGAGTACGGGTCCTCCGCGTGGGGATGGCGGCCCAGAGAAATCCGGCGCTGCAGGAGCGGCGCTGTCGCCGCGAGGGCAAAGAAGGGCGCGCCCAACGACGCGAACAGGAGCGCCATGAGCCACGCCGCGGGTGGGGTGACGGTATCGGGGCGCCAAATCTCGCCTATGCCGATGGGCAGAGCCAGGGCCGCCGTGGCCAGCACGACGGCGTGGACGGCGAGTTGGTCGCGCGCGCCGAGCCATCGGCTCAGCCCATGCGCATAGGAGTAACCCGCCAGCAACATGCCCTGAAAGAAGACCATGGCGGTATTCCACACCAGCGGCGAGCTGCCGAGCAGCGGCAGCGCCATCTTGGTAAAGAGCGGCTGAATCCAGAACAGCAGCACCGCACCCGCGAAGATCGTGCACGTGAAAAGGGCCGCCTGAGTCGCTGGCGGGGGCATCGTCAGCGCCTCGCGCTCGGCGCGCTCCCCCGTGCGGCCGACGATGCGGGGCACCGGCCGTTCAACCTCGCAGGAAGACATTGATGCGATTGGGGAATTCGCGGCGCCCGGCCGGTTGCCTGCGGGCTCTACACCGTGACGATCATTGCCAACGCCGGGGCAAATCGGAGTTCCGGCCCGCCCGGATGCCTTGCGCCGGTCGCGCTCGGTCGGAAACCCGCCCGAATCCAGCGCTTCCCCGGGTCGAAGGCGCTCAGCCGTCCGCGCCCACCGCTTCGCCGTGCTGGCTGACGTCAAGGCCTTCGGTTTCGGCCTCGGCGGTCACGCGCAGGCTCCCGAACAGCTTGATCGCGTAGAGAATCGCCAAGGTGCCGACGGCGCTCCACGCGGCCACCGCAAGCACCCCCTCGACCTGAATCCAAACCTGCGCGAGGTTGCCTTCGATCGCGCCCGGCACGTTGCCGATCTCCCGCACCGCGAACACGCCTGTCAGCACCGCCCCGAGCAAGCCGCCCACGCCGTGAATGCCGAACACGTCGAGCGCATCGTCGTAGCCCAGGCTGTACTTGAGCCAGGCGCAGGCCCAGCAGCAGCCGAAGCCGGCGATGACGCCGATGGCGAGCGCCCCGGCCGGGGAGACGAATCCCGCCGCCGGCGTGATGGCGACGAGCCCCGCGACCGCGCCGGACACCAGCCCCACCACGCTCGGCTTCTTGAGCACCGACCATTCGCAGAGCATCCAGGTGAGGGCGCCCGAGGCCGCCGAGGTCTGCGTCACCAGCATCGCCATCGAGGCGCTGCTGCTCGCCGCCAGCGAGGAACCGGCGCTGAATCCGAACCAGCCGATCCACAGCAGCGAGACCCCGATGACGCTGAACAGCGGGTTGTGCGGCGCCATGCTCTCGGTGCCGTAGCCCTTGCGCTTGCCGACGACCAGGCAGGCCACCAGTCCGGCGACGCCGGCGTTGATGTGTACAATAGTGCCTCCGGCGTAGTCGAGCACGCCTTCGTCCTTCAGGAAACCGCCGCCCCAGATCCAGTGCACGACCGGCGCGTACACCACGATCGACCAGATGCCCACGAACCAGAGGAGGGAGGAAAATTTCATCCGGTCGGCCACGGCGCCCGCGATCAGGGCCGCGGAGACGACCGCGAATCCGAGCTGGAACACCACGTAGACCGTTTCCGGAAACGTTGCCTTCAGGCTTTGCATGTCCAGACCGGCCAGCAGCACGAGTTCGAGGTTGCCCACGAACTCGCCCCGTCCGGAAAACGCCAGGCTGTAGCCGACCAACATCCACAGTACCGAGACCAGGCAACAGATCGCGAAGCACTGGCCAGCCATGGACAGCATGTTCTTGCGCCGGACCATGCCGCCGTAGAAGAGCGCGATGCCCGGCACTGTCATCATCAGGCCGAGCACGGCCGCGACGAGCATCCACGCCGTGTCGCCGGAGTCGAGCGTCACCACAAGCGCCGACGGCAGGATCAACGCGGTCACTACGAACCTCTCCGTTTCTTCTTCCCGCCGCGTGGCCGGAACATCCGGGCGCGCGGCCCCGACGCCACCGACCGACCGGATTCCGGCGCGTCATCCGACGGCTCCTCCGGCTCCGCCGCCGACCATTCGGTCACGGTGCGTCGCCGCTCGCCGGCATTCGTCTCATTCGGATCGGCGGATGGCATCGGCGGCGCTGGCGGTGAGACGGGGGAAGGGGCCGGAGCCTCTGACGCTTCTTTCGGTTCCGGCGCCTCCGGCCAGCCAGGCGATGCGGACGGCCGTGGGGGTATGGGCGTTGCCGCGGGCGGCGATGGGGCCGATGCGAGCGGTGGGGCGGACGGGTGGACGTCCTGGCCCGGCTCGCCGGGGCCGGCGTGGACCGCACCTTCCCCCGCCTGCGCAGCGTCTGCCTGCGGGGGGGGCGCCAACCGTTCGAGCCGGTCGTCGCCGGTGTTGCGACGCACGTCCGCCAACTGGGTCTGGGTCTGATGGACGACCATCCAGGCCAGACCGAGATTCAAGGTCCGCTCGGTAACAAGTATCACGACGGCGTCGTCCCAACCGGGCAGCGCGGCCATGAACTGGTAGTGGTGGGTCTTGGTGATCTGCACCTCGCGCATGAACCCGCTGACCGACGGGCTGTCGGTATCTAGCGCGGCCACGAACTGGGTGATGAGCTTGCCGCAGAAGAGATCTTCGCAGGACCGGAGAATGGTCTTCACCTCGGCGCCGTCGAGTTCGGCGCCGCGGCGTTGCGCGGAGGCAAGGGTCAGCCCAGTGCGAAGGTCGATCAGCACACAGCCGAGCGTGCCGTCGTTGTTGACCAGCGCGCTTTCGCAGATCTGCTGGAAACTCATGGGTTGACTCTCCTGCCGGTGAGGGTGACCAAGACGCTGCAAACGCGAATGGTAAACCGTCGCACGGCCCCGGACCAACGGAATCGGCGGTAGTCCGGCCGCGGATTGCGGTAGCGCGAAAAAAGCGCGCCACGCCCGGTGTCCTGTCGGTTTTAATAGTCGATCCAGACCTCGACCGCCGGGGGACACTGGCGTCGGCGACGGCAGCGTCGGCGGAGCCGGCCGGCCCCGCAGGCGTCGCCGCCAGCGCCGAGCCTGGCGGTCGGCTCCCCGAGCGCCAATTCGCGGCGGCGGTCGCGATCCGAAGCCGAAGTGCCGCGCGACTAGTGCCGCCGTCGAAGACCGGTGTCCACCGTCGCCTTCCGGAACCCGGCCCCGTGGCCGCCGATAGCGACCTGCGGCAGGTCAAGGCCTCCGGCCGCGGCCCGGGCGGCACGTTCGCGCCACGGCGAGTCGCGACCGCTGAACTGCTCCGACCGCAGCGGCGACGTCCTCCCGATCCGGACAAACACGCCGAACGGTTCAACGACCTCCCCATTCTCGACGTCGGCGCCGCACCGTTCCGCCACACCGTCCCCGCCAGCGGACCCCGCCTCGGAGAGGCCGCCTTCGGCCTGACCTCGCCCGGCCGCGGCTAGAACTTCCCCGCCGTCGGCCGCACCGATCCGTCCGGGATCCCGGTGCTTGAGCGTAGTCACCGGGAGTTGGGGAACCGCCACCGCCCGGTACGCGACGTCGTCTGCGACGACGACGGCCCGCGTCGGCAACGGCTGCCTGCGGGGCAACCCGGCGCATCTCCCTGATTCCTGGACAAGGATTCTCCCGAACCACCGGAATTGGCCGTGGTGACGGCGTCTACGTGCGAATTTGCGTCTCCCGGAGATTCGCTTCGAAAGTGAACCCCAACAGAGAAAACTCCGACCGCCGATTCGACCTCGCATTCGCGGGCGGCAGGATTGTGCATATTGAGGCCGGGGACAGCCTGTGTATTCCGGGCGGTACGCCCCACAACGAGGTCGCGACCTCTGGCGCCTTCGAGCTTCTGGAGGTCAGCGTGCCCGCAGACTTGGGCACGAAGCCTTGTGATCCTCCTGACGCCTTAGACTCGGACCATGCAGGTACCGGTCTTTCCAAGTAACCGCGTATTCCCAAACCACCGGACAGGTCCGGGTGGGCGGGCCCGGACGGCGGTTTCAGGTCGGTCGTGCCGGCTGCAATCGTGATTCTGTGATCGAAAACTTCGGATTCTATGGCGTTCTTCGTAGCGAGGCTGCGGTGGATTGCAGGGTTCCGGGATGACCGAACCGTTTCCAGGGCGTCGCAAGATGCGGCACTGCTGCGCGAAACCGTACGATGCCGATTTGTTAGCAAGCAGTGACGAAATTCTCCGTAACTGTCCGATTTAAAGGGATTCATGGAATCGGTTTCGCTGCCATGGACGACATCGCGGCGCGTCCGCCGCTTCCTCGAAACCTGTTCCAACGCCGCAAACGCAACCCGTTCGATCGTCGCGACAGCGCTCGTTGCCGGGTTCTGCCAGCTCTCGCAGGCCCGACAGGTTCAGACCTCCCCTCGATGCAGTCGCCACATCGGATTCAAGGCTCTGGTTGACCTCCCGTCGGCTCCGAGGATTGCGCCCGGTCCCGATCTCCGTTGTCTCTGTCGGCACCACTGTTGGCTTCGTCCGCATCCTCGGATAAAGCTGCGATCGTTGCTGGCGGTGTTTCGTCTACAGGGTCGGCGGACTCGACGATGGGACTCAGCACGACTTTCAGCGGGTTGGGCGTCAGGTTCATCATGGCACCCGTATTGGAGTCCACGACGGCACCGATCACTCCGCCGAGCAGGATGTTTCCGGCCATGCCGGCGGCCCCGCCCTCGGCCACGCTGTGTGAAACCACGGACTGGACTGATTGATACCCAGCCTTTGATACAGCGACGTTGTATGAACCTTCGCGTTTCAGGCGAAACGAAGAGGGTGTCATTCCGACTATCGCGCCGGAGTCGTCAACGCTATTTTGCTCAATTTCGGCCTTGGTGAATTCGCGATCTCTTCTTCGAACTTCCACGTCGGCCCCAGATGGATCTGAGTCCACTACAAGGGAGTCCATAGTGCCTCGCGTTACTGAGGCGCAACCCCCTGCAAGCAGTATGCTCACCGATAAAATTAGAACATGCCTGTAGTGCATATTTTCCTCTGTCAATTGAGAAAAGCCGACGCTTCCGACCCTAAGAATAAACCAATTCGAAGGGGATGCGTCTTAGGATCGACACGTAGTTCTGATACGATGAATCGTTTACCGCTCGCATCGAAACCGGTTTTGCCGGGTGTGCGTGCGGGAGCCTGGGTACCCGCCGATGCCTGATGGAGGGCAGCGACGTTTTCTCTCTGTGGCGAGACCTGGGATCCTGCTCGTGAGATTGCAAGCCAGAATCGGTACCAGGATACTGCGAAGCGCCCAGAGGTTGGAGGGTTGATGAGGCAGGTACTGTATACGTTGGTGCTTTTGTTCGTTATTGGCGGCGTCGATGCTACGGGGGCTGAGCGAGCGCCCTCCCTGCATTTGAAAATTACTCGAGACGGCAACTTTGAGGTCTTTTCGTCTCGTTCAAAGTCATACGGCATCAGCGTCCTGTTCGGCTTGGTCGGCGTGGGAGTTGCTTCCGCGACGAAGGATGGGAAAGACAACGAGCGTGAAGAGGCGATTTCGTCTGATGTAAATGCCCTTAATTGCAGAACTGGATTTGAACGAGCATTGTACGATCGCCTTGAAGACCACGACTATGTTTTCCTCACCGACTCGGACGAACGTTTCCCAACTCTCGAGGTCGAGATCGTGAACTGTGGATTCAGGGTCTTGGAAAGGCGCAAGGAAGATCTGGCCGCGTTTTTCGAAGCCAAGTACCGTTTTACGAGGCCCGGTATCAAAAGGGCGAAGAAACCGCGGCGCCTGTTTCAGGTGGGTGAGTTCAGGGGTGGGTGGATGGATTTCGAACGATCGCCGACCCTTGCTGCCGACGAGTTTCAACAGGTGCTGGCGCGGGCCGGTCAGACGCTGGCGAATCGAATCAACTATTCGAGAGGACGCTGAAATGAGATCTCCGGTTTTGTTCTTGATGCTGCTCGTGGCGCAGGGATGCGCGCTGGTCGATGCTAATCTGACCATCGCTCTTCCGGAGGACAGCGTACTGGCGGGACCTCTATCGGATGTCGGGCCCAGAGAATTTGCCGTGGTTCGTATTCAGGACGCGCGCGAAGACCAGACGCGTATCGGCCACGTTAGAAACTCCTTCGACATGATTACTGCAGACGTGCTATCGGATGAGCCTGTGGAAACTGTCGTGCAGCGGGCCATCGAAGAAATGCTCGTCGAAAACGGCCACGAACTTGCTGAATCGGGAATTCGGGTGACGGGCCGAATCAACGTTTTCTGGATTGAATCCGATCAGAATTTTGCGGATGTCGAGCTAATCGGGCAAATCGAGTGCGAACTGGCGTTCTCGGCTGACGGCGCGGAACTGTACCGCAACGACTATGTGGGTTCGCATAGTGTCAGAGCCGGAATCGTCACTCCCGGCTCGCAGCGTATGGCGATTGATGGCGCGCTGGGTTCCCTTGCTGAAGCTATTGCCTACGATGAAGCGCTGGCTGACGCCTTGCAGCAATGAACCTTTGCCTGCCGTGATGTCGATATCGGCAGGACCGCACAGAGTGAACGCGCAGCATGCGGCGCAGCGGGCCGGGGCGGAGGTCGCGCCAGGTTTCGGGTGAACCGGCTCGATCCGGCTCGCCCGGGGATCCCGGACGGTCAGGCTGTCCGTCTTGTCAAGGACGACTTCGCGGCGTATCGACCGCCGCTTCCGCGAACGTGATCCGTTGGATCATCGCGCCAGCGCTTTCGCCGGGTATGGGCAGTCCTCGTCGGCTCTACCCGTTCAGGCTTTCCCTGCTCTGTTCGTTGCGAGTGTCGAGACTGGATTGCCGACCCGACCGCCCATGAATCCTGACATCCCAAAACCGACGAAAAAGCAACGCTCCGACGAACGCAAAGCGAGTGCTGCGGGAACCGGGCTTTTTCGTCAACGGGGTCTTGGCCTCAAGAGTTCTCGGCAAACCGTTGGACGGGAAGAGCCGTGCAGACTCTACGGAATCGGCGGGCGCTTGTCCCGGGGGTGCGGGCTTTCGTGCACCTAACACGGTCGGTCTGAAGGACGACCCGGAGACGGCTGTCGGCAGACGCGGGAGATCTTTCATGATGACGACGATGAGAACTGGACGGCGGCGGCCTGTCCGCCTGCGGGCTGGCAAACCAGCCCCTCGGTCGACGACCCGGGCGTGTCGGTGGGTCTCCTCCGGTGAACGCATCCCCGTCCACGAGGCTCTTGCCCGAACCGGAGCACGGCCTGCGCAACGGGCCACGCTCCGGCGGTCGAGCGCGCGCCCGGCAGGAGCTCAGGCACTGACAAGGGCCCGTCTCGGGCTGTCGGTGCGCAATTTCCTGACCGGAAGCGAGTCCGGGGTTCGGGAGGGATGTCGCGCCCAGCGCGGAGGTCGTCTACTCGCATGGGCCGACCAATTCCCGAATCGGCGGTCTCACCGGCGCTTTCCGACCCCCCGTGCTGTGCAGTCTGACGCAACCGTGGACTTCGGCCTCCGGTGCACGCCGTGACGGCGGTCGAGGCAATCCGCGCCCCGTTCGAGTGGGGAAATCAAACGCGATGCGGACGCCTGCCAAGGGGTTACCATCCGCGGGATCGAAACCGAATCTCATCCCCGCCGGGTCCTCTCGGTTTCTCCCAGGCTTCGGGGACAACCGGCCGGCGCCTGCGTGCTGCTCGTCACAAATCCGCCTGGCGCTTGGGCCGCAGCCCGGCAAACCAACCGGTCGAGGCTCGTTTCGGCACGGGGTCAGTCTCTCTACATAGCGCCGCGGAGGGCGGTTCGAACGGATTCCGTATCCCAGGACGGTCCGTCCGTGCCCGAGAAAACGGACTCGACGCATGCCGGCATCGCCGGGTTGCCTGTGCCGAGCGCCATCGACCAAGCGTCACGGCGTCGGCCAGCCTGCTCCGCCGCCGACACATCCGCCGCCATCCTCGATGCCGGCCCGCGTTGGTCCGGTTCATGCAACGGCCGCTTCAGGTGATGTTACAGATGGGTTTCGCTATCCAATCCGCTTGCGATGGGCACGAAAACGCGGTCCAGAGCGATTTCAGCCCAACCCGCGGCGCCAGCCGGAACGGTCGGATTCCCGGGTGTTGCCGTGCAGGGGGATTCTCGCCGTCACCGCGCTCGATCGAACTGGCGGTGCGTCCACCGGCCGGATGTGGCCGCAAGCGATCCGCTCGGTCTGGGCCCCGCGGGCAACGCCTCCAGATGCTCCGTTCAACGGCTTGCATCGGCGGGCCCCCGCGTCATGCCGGCGCTGGCCCAACCGACGCGGCAAGCGCTTGGCGCAAGCGTCCCACCTGTGCGGCGGTCTCTCCCGGCGGCGCATGGGCGGGCGCCCACTCGATCATCGACGCGATCCAACCGACGTCTTCGGCATATTCGGCGCGCCGCCGATCGTGGGACGCGCGGTTCTTCGTGCACACCAGCGTGTAGGGGCTGCCGTGGCGCTCGGTGACATGGAACAGGTCGAGCCGGTGCCCGTCGATCTGGCGGTGCAGGTGTTTGCGCCGTTCCTTGCGCAGCGGAAACCGGCTGACGCGGGCCAGGGGATCCGAGCATAACGCCTCCAGGTGCGCGCAGTCGTCGCGGGCGCAGCCAAGGTCTGCCGGGATGGCCCAGTCGCGGGGCTCGGCCGGCGGCCGGGCGCTGCGTTCCACCAGCGCATCGGCGGCGTGACGCCACAACACCCCATAGGCGGACGTTCCGAGCAGCCCCTCTTCGCGGAACAACGCCCTCAATACGCGCGGCACGGTGCGTTGCGGATCCACGACTTCGGGAGATTCGGCGACGACCGCCGCCGCCGCGTCCATTTCGCCGGCCAGGCCTGCCCGACCGGCTGCGGGCCCGGGCGGAGCGCCCGTGGCAGGGCGACCAGCGCGGCAAGGACGCTGTCCGCGAGCGCGTCGCGCCAGTCGAAGCCGTCCAGTTCGCCTGCAAGCAGCAACAACCGAAGGACGTCGCCGGGCCTCGATTCGAAACGCGCACCGGCCAGATCGGCCAGAAATAGAGCGGCAGGGGCCAGTCCCACCACTGCGAGCACCGCGGGCAGCGCCTCGTTCTCCGTGCCGTCATATCGGTCAAGCACGGCCTCGCGCAAAAACCGCAGCGCAAGCATCGCATCGCCATCCTGCGCGAGCAGGCGCAACATGTCGATCCGGCCCCGGTCTTCCCGGTGCGTGCGGGCCGCCGGCCAGACGTCGATCAGCCGCGCGACTGAATCGCCGCTTCCCGCCGGGTCCAGTTCGGCCTGCCGCCGCACCTAGGCGACGGCCCCGGTCAGATTCTCGCCCGCCAGGAGTTCCAGCGTGACGCCCTCGTTGCCCGTCGCCTCGTTCACCCACTGCTCGTCGGGAACCGCGTCGTCGAGCGCTCCGCCCAGCAACGCTTCCCCCGCGTTCAGCGACCACTCCCCGTACGGCGGCCGGTCGCCGTCGGAAGCCACCCAGCCGTCCAGCCAATGGCGCCCGTCGATCACCTCTTCCATCTCCAGGCTGGCGGCGTCGTGGTCGCGCCATCCCCAGCCGTCGAGAAAGCCTCCGCGGTCATTGCGCGGCGTACCTTGTTCCTCGATGTGGACGATCGCCGCATGCAGCGCGCAGTCGGATCGTCGTGCCGCCTCGTGAAGCACCGCCGCCACCGCCGCATCGGCGTTCTTCAGCGCAGCGAAGGACAGGCCCGCCGCGCTGTAGTCGTGTTCGAGCAGCCAGACCAGCTTGTCGGGACCCGGTTCGCCGTCGCCCCAGGCGGCGAGTCCTTCCGCAATCTGCCGAGCGCGGTCCGAATAGTCGGGGGAATGCCGGTTCGTCTCGGTGTCGTTGGTGTCGACACAGAGATTTAACACCAGCGACAGGCGATGGCCTTCGAGAATCGGCCGCGTTTCGTGCACGCAGTCGGCATAGAACGCGGCATAGGCCAGTTCGGACGGCTCGCGGACGCTCATGTCGACGACGGCCTCCCGGTCACCGTGACGCACCAGGAGTTCTCCACCCGCACCGGCGGCGGGCAGTGTGACCGACAGTGTGGCGATCATGCCGTCGACCTTCTCCGTGTCCCGATGGGCGGCAAAGAACCCGCCGGTTTCGTAGATCATCAGCTTGTACGGTCGCGCCTCGAGCCGCCCGCGCGGACACCCAAGGCCAGTCGACACTGCGTCCAGAATCCCGTTCAGGGTGGCCGGCCAGACGGTGCCCCCCAAGCGAATCCGCTCGGCTCCGATCTAGCGGCAGTCGCGAACGGACGTATCCACCAGCGTTTCCTCGAGCTTGCCGTAGGGGGCGCGTTCCGCAACCGTAATCAGCGCCCGGATCTGATCGGCAGGCACCGGAAAGGAGAGTGCTCCGACCCCGTCCACCTCCAGGGTCGGCATGGGAACGTAGTCACGGCCGTGCGTGCAGAATCCGCCGGGCCGGTCGACGGACCGCAACAGGGTTTCGATCTGCCGCCAATCGAGCGCGTATTCCACGTCGAAGCCGGTCATACGCGCTATGCCTTCGACTCGGTAGGGTAGGGAACGGATAGTCTACAACATCCGACCGTGCACCCGAAACGCGGTTGCTCACCGTTCCATCTGTTGCGGAGCGAGACCACCGGGACCCGGGCAGGCGCTGCTCGAACGCCAAGAAGCTGACCGTTCGGCCGAAGCGCGGGAAATGCCGGCGATCATCTGTTGCACGCCACGTTGACAGCGGTTTCACCGCCCTCGTTTCCGGAAAGTTCACTGTCGCGCGCGGCGAATCGACGCGGCCTGTCCGGACGCCAAGTGTGGATGGACCTTGTTCTTGGTGATGACCGGGGTGTCGACGGTGCGTCGCCCGGGCTCAGGTACTCGAGCCGTTCCTCGTCCTGTGCGCCACGTTGACGCCGCCGGGGACGAGCAGGGTGCCAGCCATGTCGCCGTCGCGTCGAGGTCGGCGGGCGCACAGCGGCCGATCCTGAGGCCGGGAGCGCCATGTCTTTATGCGTCACCGACGCTGTTCGGAGCAACCACTGACCGGTACCCGGGGCGACACCAGGAGCGAACGGCGCGCCCCGGGTGGCTGATTCTCCCTCTTCTCTTGTGCAAACGGTGGCTGTTTCGCGTATGGTTTCCAACCGGGTATATTCGTTTTGGAAGCACAGGCCGGTTCGGCCCGAAGCCGCAAGGCGGGCGTTGCAAGCCAGCTCGCTTCACGGGTATTGATCGCTGGCCTGTTGCTGTTCCCCGGGACCATGCCGGCCCGACCCATCGACGCTCCGGTCGGCGCATCGCTGTTCCGCCGGTCGATCGCTTTCCCGGCGCCTGGTCCCGCGAGGCCGCAACCCGAGCGGCCAAGGATCGTCGAACTGAGTTCCCTGGAGCGCGCAGGAGACCGGCTTGAGGCATCTCAGCCCGTGTCTCTCGCGCTTGACCTGCCCGACAACCGAGTACGCCGTGCTGTCTTCGACCGGACGACCGGCACGCCACGAGGATTCGTCCTGTCCGGCACGCTGGAGAAAGTGCCCGCAAGCCTGGTCACAATCGTCGTGAACGACGGCATTGTTGCCGGCAGCGATCTGACACCGTTCGACGAGTACCCGATGTGGCCTGCCGGTGCGGGCACGGTTACGGTGACCAGGATCGATCCCGGCGGATTCCCGCCGCTCGATCGACCTGCGGGGTCGTCCGACCCATAGCGCAACCCGGCAAGGAAGTCGGCTCCGCGACCCGCGGCGGAAGCGAGTTCAACGATCGACCTCGCCGCGTTCTGGACGCGGAACGTCCGGGCGGAGGAGGGCAGCACCGGGAAAGTTCGTGCCCTGATCGACGCCGGTGCACGCCGGTGCACTTGACAGCGATGGGGGGAAACGCGCATGTTAGGCAGTTAGCGCATCGCGCACTGTGGGGAAGTCCGGGAGCGAGCAGAGGGCCAATGAACCAAGCGAAGGTGCAGGAAATCTGCGAGGAAATCGTCGACAACGTCGAGGGGGCCTTGGGTTGTGCGTTGGTGGATCTCGGCACCGGCCTGCCCCTGGCGCTCGACGTCAAACCCCAGTCGCCGGTCAACGCCGCGGCGATGGAACTGATGTCCGCGGCGGGCGTTACCTACTTTCGGGCTTATGGCCGAAAGCCCGCGGAGACGGGCGAGCACCCGCACGGCGGGAACGCCGTGGAAGAAATCCAGGCAACGACGGCAGAGACCTACCACTTCATGTCCCTCGTGCCCGACCAGGACCAGCAGTTGCTCATCTTGATCTCCGAACGCGAGTCCAGCAATCTGGCACTGGGTTGGGTGGCCATGCGGCAAGCGCTTGAGATGATTCAAAAGGTCAGCGCCAACGGTACGGATGCGTCTGCCAGACCGCCTGCAGATCTATCCTCGCCGCCTTACCGTTCTGCGCAGCCGTCGAAGGAACCGACTTCCAGCTTTGCAAACCATCGTACGCGCAGCCGGCGCACCATCTGGGGCCAGCGTTGACCGGTTGAGTCAACCGTGCCGCATTGCCGCGTGGCCACGCCCCAGGGCGGCGAGCAGCAATTTGCCGTATCCCATGTCTTCGACACGCTCCGTGAACGACGGGCGTCCGCCGCTACACTCGAACCGATTCGCGCCCGCATCGTAAACCCAGAGATCTTCCAATACGGGCACCTCGCCCTCCAACCCGGCCACATCGGTGATGGAAACGATGCGCCGCTTGCCGTCCCGGAAGCGCGCGACCTGCACGATGAGATCGACCGCCGAGACGACCTGGTTGCGGGTCGCCGAAAGCGGCATCTCGCCCGAACCCATCATCAACAGGTATTCCAGCCGGCTAATGGTGTCGCGCGGACTGTTGGCGTGGACCGTGAACATGGACCCCGGGTGACCCGTGTTCATCGCCTGCAAGGCTTCCAGCGCCTCCGGTCCCCGAACCTCGCCGACGATGATGCGGTCGGGTCGCATCCGGAGGGCGTTCTTCAACAGGTCGCGCATGGTGATTTCCCCCGAGTTCTCGGAAGACGGCGCTCGCGTTTCGAGACGCACGACATGGGGCTGACGCAGATTCAACTCCGCCGCGTCCTCCAGGGTCACGATGCGTTCTTCGGGATGGATGCTGCCCGACAACGCGTTGAGAATGGTGGTCTTTCCGGCGCCCGTCCCGCCTGCCACGACGATATTGAGTTGTGCCCCCGTTGCCAACTCCAGAAGACTCGCCATGCCCGGGTGCATTGTGCCGCCCTGGGCGAGTTCCCGGATGGAAAAACCTCCCTTGCGAAAGCGGCGGATGGAAATCGCGGCCCCGTCGATCGCCAACGGCGGGCCGATGATATTGACGCGGGAGCCGTCTTCCAGGCGCGCATCGCACATGGGACTGAGTTCGTCGATGCGGCGCCCGATATTCGAGGCGATGCGCTGCGCGATACGGGTGAGATGGTCGGCGTCAAGAAACTGGATATCCACCTTGCTCAGTCGACCCCTGCGCTCGACGTACACCGAATTCAAGCCGTTGACCAGGATGTCGCTGACGTCCGGGTCGCGCAGTACGGAGCCAAGCGGTCCGAGGCCCCGCATTTCGTCCACCAGGCGAACCGCCAAGTTTGACAGGTTGCCGCCGACCGCGGGGGCATCGGCGGCCGTTTCCAGCCTGCGCAGGATGGTACCGACCTCCTCGGTCAATTCCTTCGTGTCCAGCGCTGCGGCGCGTTCCGAGTCAAGCGCTTCCAGAACGCGGCTGTGATACCAGGGAACGATCGACTCGAATCGGTTGCGTACGACGGGCTCCGTACCGCTGGCGGTCTCCGTGCCCGTTTGTCTGTCTTGGCGATGTTGCGGCAGCGAACCACGTCGATGTCGAATGGAATGGGCCATGGCGATCGTCTAGATCAAGCGCCGCGGAAACCGCGCTTGGCGTTTGGTTCGTCCCTGGAATTATCGGAAGGCATGCCGATGGGCGTCCTCCTGCCCGGTGGTTGCTGTGCATTATACTCCTGCCTGGCCGAAAGCATGGAGCAGTTTACCTAAACATGATACGCGTAGCGTGCAGTCCACGGCAAAAGCGGTTCGCCGGTCGTCTTGCAACGACCGAACGCTGCCGTGGGAGTTCAAGTAAGTGTTTTCTT
The DNA here is from genome assembly GCA_964518405.1 of uncultured Pseudomonadales bacterium. GTDB lineage: Bacteria > Pseudomonadota > Gammaproteobacteria > Pseudomonadales > Azotimanducaceae > VXNE01. Next base: position 38,145 of record CAZFGB010000220.1, read on the forward strand.
CCATCGGCGCCGGCACACCTGCCGCGCGGCCGGAGACCGTCCTCCATCCCGACCGCGGGGGAGCCTCGTTAGCCATGCGAGCGTCGGGCGTCGTGCTGGTGTTGTTGGCGCTATTCCAGGCGTGCACCCTCATGCCTCCGAAGGGCGAACAGCTGCGCGCACGGCAGATGGAGAACGCGGTTCTGCCGATGGCGGCAACCGCGCTGGACTCGGGACAGCTGGAAACCGCCCGGCGCCTGTATCGTCGGCTGCTTGATGTCGACCCCGCATCCTTTGTCGCGCGCATGGGTCTGGGCCGCGTTGCGCTGCGCGAACAGGAACCGGCCGCCGCGGCCCGCTGGTTCCTGTCCGCGGTGAACCAGGCGGAGGAACCCGCACATCGGCACGACGCGTTGCTGGCCCATGCACGGGCCGCCCTGGCCGCGGGCCAGGTCGAGGCGGCGGGGCACAGCTTCGGCCGGTTGATCGACGCCGAAGACAAGCCGCCCCGGGCGACCGAAGCCTGGGGCTACAACGGCGTCGGCCTGACGCGACTGCTGAGCGGGGACCTGCAAGGTGCCGTCGCCTCCCTGGAGCGGGCCGTGTTGCTCGCGCCGGAAGAGGGTCGGTTTCGCGGCAATCTCGAACGCGCACTGGCGCTGCAGGCCGGTTTCCCGATCCCGAACCGCGCGGGAGAGGAAGCCGGACCCAGTACGGGAAGCGCCTCGGGTCCACCCGGGCAAGCAACCGTCGCCAGCCCCGCTGCAACCACGCGCCAAGCCCATGCAGCGGAAGCGCCCGAATCGCCCCGACCGTCGACCATCGAATCAACCGATTCGTCCCGAGCATCCGATCCGATGGCGGTTGAAACCGCCGATCCGTCTCCGGCATCCGACTCGCTAGCACTTGAAATGAACGGCCCAACTGCAGTATCTGACCTATCGGCGGTCGAAACGACAGCGTCACCGCCTGCACCGGATCAGCCGAACGACTCGGACCGGATGGAGAATGAGGCGACGGATCGGCACGGCGAATCACGGATGCAACCGGGACCGGACCGTTCTCCAAGCCTCGACGCTGGCCGGGCGACCCTGCGAAGCAACGGACAGCGAGAACCGGAGCCGGCGACCGAACGCCAACCGGTTGAAGCACAGGACGAAACCGTTTCCTCCGTTGCAGAGTCGCAATCGTACGAGACCGGAAAGGAAGCGAAGCCGGAGCCGGAATCTTCACGAGCAAGGAACGCCCGGGCCGATGTTGATATCCGCGCGAGCCTGAACGTCGAGGCAGATCCAGATCCCATTGGAAACCCCGATTCCGATGCAGTTCTGGATGCCGACAGCTCAGCGGTCGCTCCCGTTGCGGCAATGGACTACTCGGTCCTGGTTGTTACGGATATCGACGGCCAGTACCTTCAATTCGGCGCTTATGCGAAGCGGGACCGCGCAGAGGGCGTGGCTGCGGGCCTGCGGCCGTTGACCGGTCACCCGGCAACGCTCTCGGAAACCAGCGATGCGAACGGCGCGACGCTGCACCGCGTGCGCGTCGGTCCGATCCCTGCGGACGATGCGCTGTCCGAGGCCATATCGGCGCTTGAATCGCAAGGGTATCGCATTGCGAACCCTCCCCTGCCTGCGGCTGCCGCAGGCGTTTCCGCGGCGACGCCCGCTGAACAGTCGCCTCCATGGGCGGTCACGGTGGACGGCGAACGCTTTCTGCAGGTGGGTGCCTTCGGGGAGCGCGCCAAGGCGGAGTCGTTGGCGGCGGAACTGCGCGGACGAACCGACCGACCGGTACGTGTCAGCGAAGTCGTGCGCGAGAACGGCTCCGCCCTGCACCGGGTGCGCATTGGGCCCTTGGCGCCCAACGACTCCATGAACGAACTGCTCGAATCCCTGCAGTGACCCCGAAGCTGCCTTAATCGGTCGGTCAACGCGCGAGCGGGTACCAACGCCGGAGCGAAGCGCCGCCCACGACCGAACGGCAAGGCTGGCGGCGTCACGAAGCTGCGCTGGCGAACCGGCGAGCCCTTCGCACATCGCGCGACCGGATCATGCGTGGCGCTGAACCGCTCGTTCCGGGAGGGCGTGAATCAGCGCATCAGGACGCACCCCCGCCGAGCAGAGAGCGCAGAAAACGCGTGAGCGGCTCGCGCTCACGCCGGGTCAGCGCACGTTCGGGCTCGCCGAGCGCCATGGCTCCCGCCATGTTTCGCATATAGGGGATTTCGAGATCGGGCAGCCGTTCGGCAAACGCATTCCTCAAGTGGTTCTCACCGAGCACCTTTGGTAGCAGGCGGGCGTGATTCAGGATGAGCGACGATGGCTTGCCCTCCAGAATCCGGAGCCAGCGTACGGCGATCGAGACCCCCGCTGGGGTCGGTTCGAAAACGATGAGATGGTTGGTGACCAGATTGCGGATCGCCGCCAATTGGGACATGGAGGCACCGCAGGCCAGAATCAGGTGCGCGTGGCTCGTCAAGGCCCTGATCAGACTGTCCAGCCCGTGTTGTTCGAAACTGGCTTGGCCGGCGAGGTCGACGGGATGCGCAAGCAGTGCGATTCGATTGCTCACCTGCACCTGCAGGCGTTCCACCGACACCGCGTCTGCAGCGTCGGGATCCTGCAGCAACTGGGCCAGCCCGCGCTCCGGCTGTGTGTCGAGCGCGAGTGCCAAGGAGCCGAAATCGGCATCCAGGTCGACACAACTCACATAGCGTCCCATGTCCGCGGCAAGATAGGCAAGCAGCGCGGTGACGGTGTTCACGCCCATTCCCTTGCCGTGCACGAGCACCACCCGACTCGCCTGAATCTGCGGGCGATCCTGTTCCTCGCTGACGGCGATGACCTCACGAATGGCGCTACGCAAATTGACGGAATCGAGTGGCTTGGGCAGGTACAGAAAGATGCCCCCCCGGTACAGGTCGTTTGCCAAAGTGACGTTGTTTTCCGACCCCGTGGCCAGGATTACGCTTTCCGGCCGGCACACCTCCAGCAGCGAGGCGACGTGAGAAATGGGGTTCTGTTCTCCGTCGAGGTCGACGATCAGGATGTCGGACGAGCGACCCTCCCGGCAAGCGCGGGCGGCATGGCGAACGGTTCCGGGGCGCACTTTTGCGGCCGGTTCCGCATCCTTGATCGCCCGGCGGCTTGCGGCATCGTTAAGGAAGGCTGTCAGCTCGGCTTCCGTCATACGCACAAAAGCCGTCTTGATCTCGCTATGGCCACGAAACGGGCTGCAGCCTCACCGACGATCCAACCGACCCGTCACGACGGATCAGGTGGATGGGGAACCAGGGGATGTCGGACCCTGATCGGTGCCGCGCCATTCCCGCACCGCCCGCTCGGCGGGTTCCGATCGCTCTGGGCCATCGCCCGATGATTCGCCAAGGCGCGCCGACTCAACCATCACGTCGCGAACGAAGTTGACGTAGTCACCCTCGGCCAACCCCGTTGCGCACCCGACCGGCACGAGACACATTAGCAAGACCGGCAGACGCCAGAATTTCCGGCCGTTCATCTCAACACCTTGATTGTCTCTGCGCTCCCGTGACTACCATCATTGGCAGCGAAGACATCGATTGTAAGCCTGCGGGCAATCCGGACGCGGGAGTACCCGGGCATCCCAAATGTCGCGCTCGAACGCTTTGGGCACGGCGAGTCTGGCCCCATCGACTCACATCGTACCGGCACAACCGAACGCTTGCCGTTGATTTAACGACATTCCAGCGAGGCGGTCCAGTGCTCGCACTGTCCAACGCGCGTGCCTACGTGCGCGTGCATGCGCAAGCACCCGGGTGCCGTCCAAGCGTCGGTGCTGGACACGTGGCGTGAGTTCCCACCGCTCGGGCCGCCGCGGCGTCCGGTGGGTGGCAGGGATCTGCGCTTGGAGACCAGTAGCAGCCGGTGGGGCTTGGGATGAGAAACGACCGATCGATGCGAAGACCGATTGCCGCGTCAACGACAACGTCGATCACCGTCAGGTTCAGCACGGTCGCGTTCTGTCCGGCCATGACAGATTTCTCGGGCGAGTTTCTGTTCTATATCGTCACGGCCGCGGTGTCGCTGGTGATCGTTTGGAGCAAACCACGCCGCTTGGCGGCAACGCTCTACTGGTCGGCCGCCGCTATTGGGGCGGTTCCGCGTCCTGGCGTCTTCCGTGCTCCTTGCGGATGGTAGAAATCGGCGCGTTGGGCATCGTCTCGCTTGGAGCGCTGCTGGCGCACTATCGCTCGGCGCGATAACCTGCCACGTTGATGGCTCCGCGGGCGTTGGGTTTCCAATGCAACGAGACTCGGCATCGACCGTGGTGTTGGCACTAGTGTCTCGTCACATATCAAATGTCGGATAGAGACGCTTTGATTTAACGCGTGCGTCGTCCGTTGTGAACTGCCAATTCACCTTGGCCTGGAGGCGGTCGCGAGCGGTTTGCCAAGCGGCGACCTCGTTGCGCAGGCTGTCGATGCAGTCGATGCGTCGGTTCAGGCATTGGCGGATCATGACGTTGAGTTCGACCTCGGCGACGTTCAGCCAGCTGCCGTGCTTTGGGGTGAAGAGGAACTCGAAGCGGTCCCGCAGCGCCTTGGCCTGCGCCGGCGGGAAGGCTTCGTAGAGTGCGCCCGGTCGGTGGGTGTTCAGATTGTCCATCACCAAGGTGATCTTTTTGGCGTCGGGATACCGTGCGGCAACGTCAGCGAGGAAGTGTGCCCAGTCGATCTTGGTCTTGCGCTCGGTCACCCGGGCAATGCGCTTGCCGGCCAAGGGCTCAGTGGCCATGAATACGTTGCAGGTTCCGCAGCGCCGGTACTCGTAGTCATGCCGGGCTGCCCGGCCCGGTTCGGCGGGGACCGGCACGCGCGTCTCGCGGATCAACTGGCGCGGCGTCTCGTCCATGCAAACCACGGGAACGGACGGGTCGTACGGTCGCCGATACACGTCGAGCACCTGCTCCATGGCCGCCGCGAAGTCCGCGTTTCGTTGCGGCGGGATCACCCATCCGACCCGACGCCAAGGCTTGATCTCGTTTTTTTTAGCACCCGCCGCACCGTCTCGTGCGACACGCTGTCGATGTAGCCGAGTTCCGCGGCATGGTCCGCCAGCAGCCGCAGCGACCATTGCCCGTGGCCGGCCGGTGGCTCGCCGCAACTCAGCGCCACCAGGCGCGCCTCGAACTCGCCGTCGGCCTTGCGCGGGTAGGTGGGCCGGCGACCCTGACGGCCACCCAGCGCCGCCCCGATCCCCGCCTCCACAAAACGCTTCTTTACCCGATCCACCGTGCGCATGCTGATCCGCAGAATGTCCGCAATGACATCCCCGGTCGCCTGTCGTTCGTTGAACTCCCCTTCGTCGCAGTTGAGCAGGATCAACGCGTTGATCACCTTCTGCGAGCGGTGTGAGCCCTTGTTCGTAATCGCCGTCAGATCGTTCCGTTCCGCTTCGTCCAATGTCACCGCATAGCGCTTCATGCACGGATCCTCGCCCGGCATCGAGGACCTCTAATCTACCAGGTTTTATACGACATATCATGTGTGACATTACACTAGCCTTGACTGTGCCGCCCGGCGCCGCCGCTGGCGCGCAGCAGACGCAATGGCTCATCGAGGAGGTCGTGGTGACGGCGACGAAACGGGAACAGGGTGTCTACGATGTGCCCGCGTCGCTAAGCGTGTTCGACGGCACCGAACTGCCGGAGCGCGGCATTGCGGACCTGGTGGACATCGGGAAGTTTGTGCCGAATCTGAATGTAACCATGTTCTCCGCCGGGCATACCTCGTCCGCGAATCCGTTCATCCGGGGCATCGGCACGCAGGACCATCTGATCACGACGGATTCGGGCGTGGGGGTTTGCGTGGACGGCGTGTACCTGGGCCGCCAGGTGGGCCGGCACTGGGACCTCTCGAACCTTGAGCGGGTCGAGGTGCTGCGCGGTCCGCAGGGCACGCTGTACGGCCGCAATTCCATCGGCGGCGCGAGCAAGCGTCCGGGCCAGATCGGGCGGCCGCATCGACGCCCATTTCCATACCCACGCGGACCTCGGCGACGCGTTCGCCGCGACGCTTGCGGCGGGCGTCAATCGACGGGGCGGGCTGGGCGACTTCGTCAACATCCCGGACGCCGGTGTGGAGGTCGGCGAGATGCGCGAGGTGTTCGGTCGGTTGGCGGTGGCGTGGCGCCCGGCGCCGGACTTCTCGTTGACGGTTGCCGCCGACGCCAACGACGGCGACAACGGGCTGAATCCATACACGACGCTGATCGACGAGGTGCCGGGCGGCCGGGTGTTCGCCGCTGGCTACCGCAACGCGGACATCTCGGACGATCCCTACGACAGCAACACGGGCCAGCTCGACCAGACCCGCGTGAGCAACGCGGCGCGGGGTGTGGCGGCGACCGCGGACTGGTCGGTTGCCGAGCGGCTGGGCGTCAAGGCGATCGCCAGCGTCCGGCGTTCGAAGTACGAGGCCGGATTGGACGATGACGGATTCGTCGACGACTTCGTGCGTTTCCCGGAGCACGGTGAGGCGGACCAGTCGTCCATCGAGGTCCAGTTGGACGGGGGATTGGGCTACGTCGACTTCGTGGCCGGCGTGTACCTTTTCGAGGAAGACGGCGCCAACGTGCAGGATTCTACCGTCTTTCTCGGCGTCCGGGGCGCGTTCGAACTCACGCAGCAACTCGACAGCACGGCCGTGTTCGCCAGTGCGGGCACCGAACTGGGGTCCCGGTGGCGGCTGGCGGGCGGCATGCGGACGACCCGCGACCGCAAGCGCGCGACGACCGATGTCGGGACCGGGCCCGTCTCGGGCGAGCGCCCGTGGGCGCGAAACGAGTTGGGAGATTGCCGCCCACTACGAATTCGGCGAGCGCATGGCGGCGTATGCGACGGTGCAGAACGGTTACCTGTCCAGGCAGTTCCCCGCTCGTCCGTACTGCCTGTTCGTCGATCTGGACTGCTTCACGGCGGGCGAGAACATCACGGCGCTCAATTACGAGGTCGGGGTGAAGGGGCAGCCCATCGATGGGCTGGAACTGAGACGCGGCGGTCTTCCGCACCCGCTACGACGACCTGCCCTACCAGGTGAGCACCACGGCCGGGGCGGGCTTCAGCACGGTCAACCTGATCGTCGGGCAGTGGACGACCGGTGTCGAGTGGGAGAGCACGTTTTACGTGACCCGAAGCTTCCGGCTGCACGCGGCGCTCGGCTGGCTGAACGTCAAGGCCGAACGCCAAGGGGGCGTACGCCCGGTGGCGCCGCTCACCCCGGAACTGACGCTGTCGCTGAGCCCCGCGTATGGGTGGTGGCTGGACAACGGCGCTGAAATCGCTACTCGTACCGGAGCGGAATGTGGGGGGAGCCGAGTTCCGATCCCGGCCGGCTCACGCGCATCGGCGGCCGCAGCCTAGTCAACTTCCATTTGGGGTTGGACACGCCCGGCGGGGCCTGGACCGCCGCGGTCTAGGGCCGCAACGTATTCGACCGGCGCTATGACAACGCGCGGCAGAGCACCGGCGACTACCTGCTCAGGATACTCAGCAACGACGCCAGCGAGTTCGGGGTGGGAGTCGAACGATGCTTCTGATCATGTCATTGACGTGTAACGCTAGACTTGCCGTGCGGCATTGCCAGGGCATGACGCCTATCGCCGCGGCCGAGCGCGGAACGGGGGAGGCCAGTCCCAGTTGAGTACAAAAGCCCTGCTACGGAATGACGTAGCGGATGGTGTAAAGTCCCGAGTTTCGCCCTGTATCGCCGCTGCAGGACCACATGTGGGCCGGTTTGGACCGGTTTGTTGCCGTCGAGGCGCAGATTCCGCTGGTAGTTGCGCAACTGGTCGACCGCATAGCCGTTGAAATAGAACGCCTCGAAACGATTCCGCTGAGCTTTGGGTCTGGGCCGACCAACTGTACGACCATTGGCGGTAGACGCTCCTGGTAGACTTTCATGGAACAAATCGCAAGTCTTTGATTTTAAAGAAATTTATATTTAACATAATATCGTCAGTCTCACCAGCGAGTTCGCATACGGGGCTTCCCTTTCGGCGCACTGCCACATCATCCTGCCGTACGCAAGGTCATTGGACGAGCTTAACGCGCCGAAAGGGAAGCCCCGCATGCGAACTCTTTCCCCAGATTCGGCGTTGTTCCTTCCACGTC
>CAZFGB010000221.1:0-15270 GCA_964518405.1 uncultured Pseudomonadales bacterium
GTCGTCGCGCCTCGCCAGGAACCGAAAATCCCTCGCAGCCACACTCGCATCTTTAGACTTGACGGAACACTAGTTGGAGCTACGGAGATTTGCCCCCGCCCTTGGGCACCGGCATGGGGAACGGCGTAACGTTCTGTCCGCTCGAGTCCACGATTTTCGCCGTGCCTTCCTTCTCCACTTCGTCAATCCTCAGAATCGCATACATGGGGATGAAGCTGCGCTGTACGCCGGAGAACTCCGTTCGCAGCTTGTCCTCGGCGGGATCTATGACCATTTGCGACTTTTCGCCGAAGATGTAGTCCTCGATCTCGAGGAATCCATACAGGTCGCTCTGATAGATGGAGCGCGCATAGACTTCGTACACCCGACCCTGGTTGTGGAAGTAGATGCGGTAGATGTGCTTTTGCGAGTCGGGCATGCCACCTTCCATGGAATTCGTGCTGCCGCAAGCGCCCGCGAGGGCGATAGCTTCCTTGCGTTGCTGCGACCGGGACGGCCGAGGCTGCCGAGCCCCGGCTTGTGACACCTCTTATATATGGGGGCATTCGAACTTTTGCAAGTTCGAGGACCGTGTTCGGTCATGCGCGACCGATGCCCCGCCCTTGCGAGAAGTTCGTCGAAGCGTTGGTACTTGTCGGTGGGCGGGGTCTGGGATACGGTTTCCGCTTGGCCGGTGAAAGGCGATGCCGTCGCATATGAACGTTGCTGTGCGGAAACTGACCAACATCCTGGTGGGGCTTGTCTTCTGGGCGATGCCGGGCTGGGCGGCCTCAACGGATTGCGAGCAGGTTGACTGCATGGATAGCTCCGCCGAGGCCGAGCTTGTCGGGCCATCGGAAGCGGCTCAACAGACGCGTCATCTGCGCAGCGGAGAAGTTCGGCGCCGGCCCGAAGGCGGTCGCTACGAAGGCGAGTGGACCGACGGCCGCCGGCATGGCCAGGGTGTCTTTGTGCATCCCGATGGCTATCGTTACGAAGGCGCTTGGGAAAACGACCTGCCGCATGGCGATGGAATCGCCCACGACGCTGACGGAGACCGCTACGAAGGCGAGTGGAACACGGGCTGGCGGCATGGTCGGGGAACGGTGGAATTCGCCGATGGTGGCCGCTACGCAGGCGAGTGGAGCAGAGGCGTCGAACACGGCCAGGGCACTCGCGAGTACGCCAATGGCCACCGCTATGAGGGTCGGTGGACGAACGGCAGCCGCGACGGCGAGGGTGTCTATCATTACGATGGCCATCGCTACGAGGGGTCGTGGAAAGACGGCATGCCGCATGGCAGGGGCACCGTCTACTATGCCAACACGGCGCGCTTCGAAGGTGAATGGAAAGACGGTCGGCGAAATGGCAGGGGAACCTTCTATTTCACTGACGGCGATCGCTATATCGGCGAATTCAAGGACGGTGAGAGGCATGGCCAGGGGACCTATCACTTCGCCAACGGCGATCAATACATAGGGGAGTACAGGAACCAGCAGAAGCACGGCCGCGGCACCTACTACTACACGAACGGCGCGGTTTATTCCGGGGAGTACCTGGAAGGCCAGAAGAGCGGTCGGGGAACCTACTTTTTCCCCGATGGCAGCCGCTATGAAGGGGAGTGGAAGGATGGCGTGCCGAACGGTCGGGGAGTCGCGCACTACGCCGATGGCAGTCGCTACGAGGGACAGTGGCAGGACGGCATGAAAAACGGGTTGGGGACGCTCTACGGAAAACGTGGCGGCATCACGCGACAGGGGCGCTGGAAGGACGACAGGCTGAAGCGGCGCATGCGGTCGCTCCCCGACGTCGAAGACTGACCGCTCGACGTAGGCCGATCGCGACCGATCAACCTGGTGTCAGTCATGCGAAGCGAGGACCGATCCTTTGCCACGACCGGAGGGGATCGATCGATCTCCTACCGCACCTACTTTCCAGAGGGCTACTCCGGGGAGCGCGCCCGGTTTCCGATGCTCTTCTTCATGCACGGCGCCGGCGAAACAGGCACGGATCTCGATCTGCTCGAGCGGGCCACCCTGCCCCGGTTCATCAACGAAGGCCTGGAACTGCCGTTTGTCACCGTCTGCCCCCAATGCGTTGAAATGTGGGACGTGCGAATCCTCGACCCGCTGCTGGATGAGGTCATCGACAGATTGAATGTAGACCCCGCGAGGGTGTACATCACCGGGAGCAGCATGGGCGGACAGGGCACCTGGATGTTGGCGAACGCGGCCGCCGATCGCGTCGCGGCGATCGCTCCCATCTGTCCGTCATTCACCCGCATCGATCCGGAGAACTTCAGGGGACTGCCCGTGTGGGTCTTTCATGGGGCGATGGATTCGGTGGTGCCCATTGACGAGACGGACAGGATGATTGCGCTGTTGCGCAACGCCGGCTGCGATGTGAAATTCACCGAGTATCCGGACCTGGATCACGATGTCTGGACTCCGGCGTACCACGATCCCCAACTCTGGGAGTGGATGCTGTCTCACCGGAAGGCATGACGAACGCGCCCTCCGAGGCGTTCCTGGAACGGCTGGCACCGCGCGGTCCATCTGGAAAAACCGAGGTCAACCTGTCGTCTGACCTTTTCTCGGATGGGCTTATCGCTGCGCCGTCCGCAAAGCCGTTTCGAGTTCGGCCACGCGGCGCAATGCCGCCTCGGCCCGCTCGGCTTCCCGGTTGGCGCGGACTTGGTGCTCGTCCGCCGTCGCCAGATATTCGGCGCGCGCCGGATCGAAGAAACGCAGGGCGTCCGCTGCCAGATGCAGCTCCAGTCCCAGCCGGCGGGAAGCAAAGTGGATATCGCCAAGCCCGCCGGTCGTTCGAATCGGATGATATGCGGGACCGGTCAACCGGGCACCCTTGAGCCTTGGTTCCAAGTAATCGCCGGTCGGGTCGTATTGCCAGTACTCCTCGACTCCCAGATGCCGATACAGTTCCCGTTTCGGGCCTTCATCTCGGCGCCGTGTGCGGTGCGAGGTCACTTCCAGCACGAAGTCCGGTACCTTGCCTTCGCGCCAAGTCAGCCAGGTGTCGCGCGGCGGTAGCTTCGACGCCCCGAACACCACGAATACGTCCGGCACAACGGATTTGCGCGGGTCGCCTTCGAGGTAATACAACAGCATGTCCATGCCGACATAGACATCTTCCCGGTCGGCGAAATGCTGACGGAGCGCCTGCCACGCGTCGACCGTCGCGATCGCGTGCCGCTCCGTCTCAGCCATGGGCTTGTCGTCGCTGCCGGGGTATTCCACGGCAGAGAGTTCGGCGGTCGCCTGGGAGTTTCCTCGCGATCGGAGGGAACTTTCGACTGCCTTCACTCGCAATTCTCCAGTACGGGCAATGAGACTCGATAACGGTAGCACGGTCCGGCCTGATAGCGTAGCGGTAGCGGCCTTCGAACATCAGGTGATTCCGTCATGGCTGATCGGGGCGCACAGGAAGGATGAAGATTGGCAAGAAATGCGGCGCGAGGGCTACGGCAGTTGTCTGCTATCCGATGCGGCACATCGCTGCAAGGAACGTCCGCGATGAAGTACGAAATCTGGTGGACCGAGCGGTCAGGTCAGGGGCGAGACTTGCCCCGCATCGATCACCAGGTAAGCGGCGGGGATCGCCCTGCGACAGTCCTCGCGGGTCAGCGGTCGGGGAAGCTCCCCCGGCTGAAAGGGCGCCTTCGCGACTGAAACCTCGTCAGCGCGCCAACCAGGCGCTGAACCGCTCGTTCACTTCGTCGGCGTGATCGCTCCACCATTCGGAGTTGATCGGAAGGGATCGAACCATGTTCTGCGCGCTGGTCGGCACCTGCGGCTGCATGTCCATGCCGGTTGCAAGGTGCCTGTCGATCAGCGCCGCGCCCGAGAGCCTGCCGGGACTGTACGAGATATACCGGCTCAGCGCGGCCTGTTTGTCCGGTCGAGACGCATAGGCGAGGAACCGGCGGGCCGCATCCAGGTTTCGCGTGCCCGCTACGATGGCCCACCCGGTGGTATCCAGCATCTGGCCGTCCCACACGATGACGAAGGACTGCTTCTCCGTCACTTTCGCATCGAAGATGCGGCCGTTGTAGGCGGTGCTCATCACGACCTCGCGGTCGGCGAGCATTTGCGGCGGTTGCGCGCCGGTCTCCCACCAGACGATGTCGTCCTTTATGGTGTCGAGTTTGCGAAATGCGCGGGCCATGCCGGCGTCCGTCCCAAGCGTCGCATAGACCTCGGAGGTGGGGACGCCGTCCGCCATCAGCGCGAACTCCAGGTTCGACTGGGCCACGCGGCGCATGCCCCGGCGCCCGGGAAATCGCTGCGCGTCGAACAGATCAGCGATGGTTGTCGGCCTGTCGTTCGGAAAACTCTCCGTGTTGTAGGCGTAGACCGTTGAGTAGATCACGAACGCACCGCCGCAGTCGGTGATGGTTCCGGGCAAGAAGTCCTCCCGTGTTGGTCTGCCGTCCGCCGCCGGCGCCAGATCCTCGGTCTCGACCAGTTCCAAGAGGCCCTCGTCGCAGCCGAGCACCACGTCCGCCATTTCGAGATCGACAAGGTCCCAATGGACGTTGCCGGTCTCGACCTGGGCGCGCACCTGGGCGAGACCGCCGTTGTAAACCTCGACAAGAACGTCCACGCCACTTTCGGCCGCGAACGGCGCCAGCACCGCCTTCCTGGTCGCCTGCTCGTAGGCCCCGCCCCAGGACACCACGGTGAGGGACTCCGCGGCGGCGTGCCCGGACGCCGCAAGCAGAAGCACAATACCCGCGCGATGCAATGTCATGCGATCTCCTCTTCGGGCGCCAGCGCCCGGCAATCGGTGGGCGTCCAGCCGATTCGCACCCGATCGCCCTTCAATACCGCGCCGTGGCCGACGGTGTTGGGAATCTTGATGGCGAAGTCGGAACTCCCGCATACGGCTATTCGCACGCGCAGATGGTCTCCCAGGAATGCGATGTCTTCGATCGGGGCTTCGAACTCGTTGCTGAAGGTGTCCGGCGCGGGTGCCAGCGCAACCCGTTCGGGACGGATCGTCAGCGTGACGGCGTCGCCGATCTGGCGGGGCGCCACCAGGAACGCGCTGACGATGTCGTTGCCGGTGTCGACCGTGCAAATGTCGCGTTCGATGTCGAGTATCCGGCCATGGAGAAGGTTGTTGTCGCCTATGAACGTGGCGACGAAGACGCGTTCCGGCTCTTCGTAGAGTGTCTCGGGCGGCGCGACCTGCTGGATTCGGCCGCGGTTGAAGACGGCGACGCGATCCGACATCGCCATCGCTTCCTGCTGGTCGTGCGTGACGTAGACGATGGTGACTCCCAGGGTGCGATGGATGCGTCGGATCTCGTATTGCATCTCCTCGCGGAGACGCCGGTCGAGTGCGCCCAGCGGTTCATCCATCAGCACCAGGTTCGGCTCGAACACCAGCGCCCTTGCGATGGCGACGCGCTGCTGCTGACCGCCCGAAAGCGCATGGGGACGGCGGTCCTCGAATCCTTCGAGACGCACCAGCCGAAGAGCGCGTTGCACCCGTTCGCCGGCGGTGGCCTGGTCCATATGCCGGACTTCGAGCGGGAACGACAGGTTGCGGCCCACTGTCATGTGCGGAAACAGCGCGTAGTTCTGAAAGACCACCCCGATTCCGCGTCGGCGCGGAGGGACATCGTCCACCGCGCGGCCGTTGATGCGGACGGTGCCCGATGTCGGCGTTTCGAACCCGGCGAGCATCATCAGGCAGGTCGTCTTGCCCGATCCCGACGGTCCGAGAAGGGTCAGGAATTCGCCTTCGCGGACGGTCAGGTCGAGATCGCGCACGATCTGGGTCACCCCGTCGTAGCTCTTGTTTACGCCGTCGAATTCGACGTGCGCCGGTTCGGGATTCAACGGTGCCTCGGTTGCCTGCCGCGTGCCGCAAGTATACGCGGACGACGCGCGCTCCCATTGCGGTGGAGCAGGCCGATCAAGTGCCATGAAATCCGGTCCCTTCGGGCGTTCCGCCTCTCACCCGCGCCCACGCCCGCCAGCCTCCGGCGTCTTCGCGCTTCGGCGGCGTAGCCATTCCACCGCAAGCATGAAAAACAGCGCGAAAGCGATCAGCAGGGTTGCGACCGCGAGGATGGCGGGACTGATTTGCTCGCGGACACCGGCCCACATCTGGCGCGGGATGGTGCGCTGCTCGAGGCCGCCCATGAAGAGGACCGTCACGACCTCGTCGAACGATGTTGCGAACGCGAATAGCGCCCCGGAAATCACTCCCGGCGCGATAAGTGGAAACTGCACGCGCCAGAAACTCCTCCATGGCCCGGCGCCCAGGCTGGAAGCGACGCGCATCAGGTTCCGATCGAAGCCCGCCAGCGTCGCCGTGACCGTAATCACCACGAACGGCGTCCCCAGCGCGGCGTGGGCAAGTATCAAACCGAGGTGGGTCTGCGAAAGCCCGAGGCTGGAATAGAAGAAGAACATGCCCGCGGCGGAAACGATGACCGGGGTCACCATCGGCGAGATCAACAGGGTCATGACGAGTGATCGGCCGTTCATGGCCGGATTCGCGAGGCCGAGCGCGGCAAGGGTCCCCAGTACCGTAGCGAGGGCGGTCGCGAAGACGCCGATTACGATGCTGTTGACCAGGGCGCGCCGCCATTCCTCGTCGCGCGCGATGCTTTGATACCAACGCAGCGACCAGGCGTCGGGATCCAGACGCAACATCTCCTCGGTAAACGTGAAATACGGCTGGGCGTTGAAACTGAGCGGTACGATGACCAGGATCGGCGCGATCAGGAATACGAACACCGCCGCGCAGAACGCGAGGTAGAGGTTTCGGCCGATACCTCGCTTCACCCCGGGGTCCTCACTGGCTTGTCTTGCGCGACCGCATGGCCGGGTATTCGCGATCGACGGCGAGGCGACAGGCGATCATGGTGGCGTCGAGCGCCGACCGATCAGTCGTCGAACACGAGGATTGACCGCCCGGCGATCTTGCCTTCTTCGAGCGCCGTGGTGGCCTCGTTGATGTCGTCGATGCGATAGCGCTCCGTGACCAGCGCTTCGAGGTCCAGATCGCCCCGCGCGTGCCAGTCGAGGAACATCGGAAAGTCGCGATCCGGACAGCACGATCCGCCGAAGCTGCCTCGGAACTGCTTCTCGTACATGACCATGGCGGCTGCATTCAGTTCCACGTTCGTGCCAGGGATGCCGACGAGGACCGCCGTGCCGCCGCGGCGCGCGCCGAAATGGCCCGGCCGGCAGGCGGGCGCGATCTGCTCCATGGTGGTCTTGAGGCCGATACAGTCGAATGCGTAGTCGACGCCGGTGACGGGCGCGCCGCCGACGGCCAGGTCGTTGGGATGGTCCACCAGGGCGTGAATCTGTTCCACGGGATCGCCCTGTGCCGCGTTCACGCCGTGGGTCGCCCCGAACCGCTTGGCGAACTCCAGCTTTTCGTCGCTGACATCGACGGCGATGATCGGGTTTGCGCGACGCATGCGGGCGCCGCAGATGGCCGACAGGCCGACGCCTCCGACGCCGAAGACCGCCACGCTCTCGCCCTCCTGCACGTCGGCCGTATGGAGCACCGCGCCGGCGCCCGTCATGATCGCGCAGCCGACGATGGCGGTCACGTCCTTGGCGATGTCATCGTCGGCCTTTACCACGAACTGATGGTCGGCGATCGTATTGTCGGCCCAAGTGAACACGTTGTGGGATGCGGCGCCGCCGCCGGGGAGTTCTAGTTGGATACGTTGGGGCGCATCGTTGATGCGCGCGGCGTCGCGCGGCACCCAGGTGATCAGCACCGTGTCGCCCTCCTCGACATGCGTGACGGCATTGCCTTTCTTCAGGACGACGCCGGTAGATTCGTGCCCGAGCAATGCCGGCCGCGCGCGCGGACCATGCATCTGGTGCAGTTGCGAGTGACAGATGCCGGAGGCGAACTGCCGCACCACCACTTGCGTCGGTTCCGGGTCGGGCAGGTCGATTTCGTGAATCTCCAGTGGTCCTTCCCTGTCCGGCAGAACCACGACGCGCGCGGGTGTACTCATCTAGGTTTCCTTTGACGTTCTGTTTTCGTGTTGCGAAGGCGAAGAATATTGCTTTCGAGCTGGTTCCGCATCGACAAGCATGAGCACCATGAAATCCGTTGGTCGCGGTGGCACTGCTAGCCGATCTCGAAATTGAACGCCTTGAATCCGCTGGTCGTCAGGGCGGCGACGACCTTTTCGGCGCTGTCGGGGCAGAGGGCGATGATCGACCCGCCGCCGCCGCCGCCGGTGAGTTTCGCGCCGGCGGCGCCGTGGTCCCGCGCGATATGAACCATCGCTTCGAGTTCGGGCGTCGACAGCTGCAGAGCGTTCAGACTTCCGTGGCAGAGATTCATGAGTTCGCCCAACTCCTCGAACGCGCCTTCACGCACGGCCTCGACCGCGGATTCGGTCAGGGATTCGATCTGGTCGAATATGGACTCGTATAGGGCCGGTTGGCGCTCGTGCGCGGCGCGCACCTGCGCAACGGTCTGCGATGTGAGGCTGTCCTTGTCGCAGATACCGATGACCATGGGAATTGGACGCGCGGGCACGACCGTATGAAATTCCGGCGTCCCGCGGTTCCGATAAAGCACCGCCTCGCCGTACGTGGCGACGGTGTTGTCCACGCCGGAAGGAGTTCCGTGGGCGGCAGTCTCGCACTCGAACGCGAACCTGTTGACCTCGCTGTCCGACAGCTTGAGGGAAAAGTGCGCATCCAGCGCGCGAATGACCGCGACGGCCATCGCGGACGAACCGCCGAGACCCTTCGCCAGTGGCACGCGCGGAAAGACCTGGATGGTCATCGGCCGGTCGGCGAGTTCGAGCCGCTCGAGAAGCATCGCCAGGATGGCGGTAAAGCCCCGCGGGTGATCTTCCAATTGCCTGATGCGCTCCTCCAGCCCCCATGCCGGGATCAGCAGGTTGACGCCGTCACGGGCATCGATCACGCGGGCCTCGACGGCGAGCGGTATGGGTGCGGCGAGGGCGGACCGGCCGTAGACGACGGCGTGCTCGCCCGACAGGATCACCTTTCCGCAAGCCGCGCTGCGGTCGTCCGGCGTGGGCGCCGATACGGCGGGCGTCTCGCGCTGCAGCCGTTCGGCGATTTCCCGCGCCTTCCAGAGCTTGATTTCGCCGGACTCGACCAAGGCTTCGACGATAGTGTCGAACAGTTCGTCCGGGGCGCCGGCTGCCGAGACAACGCTGCGCGCATGCAGCGTCATGTGGTGTTGCTGGATTCCGGCGGTGGCCAGCGAGCGCAGTGCGGCGTAGTTCTGGGCCAGACCGACGGCGCCCATCACGCCGGCCAACTCGGCCGCGTTGGGAGATCCGAGCAAGCGATGGGCGATACGTACGGTGGGATTGATTTCGAGGGCGCCGCCGACCGTGCCGACCTTCATGGGCATGTCGATCTCGCCGACGAGATCGCCGTTCGTGTTCTTGCTCCAGCGGCTCAGCCCCCGGTACTTCCCGTCGCGCGCCGCATAGGCATGCGCGGCGGCTTCGATCGCGCGGAAATCGTTGCCGGTGGCGATGGCCACCGCGTCGACGCCGTTCATGATGCCCTTGTTGTGGGTCGCCGCCCGGTACGGATCGACCAGCGCGAGATCGCTGGCCAGGATGATGCCATCGCGCACGTCGGCGTCGGAGTATCCCCTGACGTCGAGGTTCTGCACGGGTATCCGGACCGACGCCCGCACCAGTGCGCGATCCGTGAGATTCGACAGGATGCGCAGGAATACCTTGCCGCCCGTGATGGCCTCGACCAGGCCGGCGATTCCTTCGCACATGCCGTTCACGAGATTCGCGCCCATGGCGTCCCGGGTGTCCACCAACAGGTGCAGGACGACCATCTCGCGCCCGTCTTCCGGCGCCGTGTGTCCGAACGCTTCGATGCCTCGGGCACCGCCGCCGCGGGCCACCATGTTCGGATGCAGCCTGTTGGCCAGCTCCACGATTTCATCCCTGTGCGCCATCAGCGATGCGATCGCGGATTCAACGTCCCGGACATCGACCACCTGCACCTGTCCGATCAGGATCGGATCTGTCGTCGTTGCGTGAAATCCGCCGGAAAGGCGCGCCGTGCGCGCGGCGCCGGAAAGACCGGCGACGATGGAGGGCTCCTCCACGGAGAGGGGCACGATGTAGTCCTTGCCGTTGACGAGGAAGTTGAGCGCCACCCCCAGCGGCAGACCCAGGACGCCGACGACGTTCTCGATCATCTTGTCGGCGACCTGCCGCTCGAGCGTGTGCTCGCCGGAGGTCAGCGCCTGGACATCTTCGTCTGTCAGCAGGCCGCGTTCGCGCAGCGCGGCGATGCGCTCGCCGATGGGCAGCTTGAAGAAGCCGGGTATGCGCGAGCCGCTAACGGAGTCGGACTTGTAGGCCATGCCGTGCAATCTCTGTCGGTACGACGAGGAATCCCTCTCGCTCAACGCGCCGCCGGTAGGCGGCGAGGGCATTGGGATCGCGCGCTACGCCCACGCCCATATCGCCGCCGGCACCGCAGGGTTTATAGAGGACGCCGAACTCTTTGGCAAGACTCCGGGCGCGGATGTGCGGCGCGGAAAAGACGCCGATTCGCGCGGCGCGGTCCAGGGCGAGAAGCGCCTCGATGTATTCCGCCAGCATGTCGAAAAAGTCGGCGCCCGAGTCGGCGATGGCGGTCGCGGATCGCACCAGGGCGCGTAGTTCGGGAGGTGACCCCCGCCCGCGCCAGGCATCGAAGCGCCGCACCAGCGTCGGGGTATCCGCGCCCTCGCCGGTGAATACGAACATGTGGTGCGTGTCGGCCGGCAGCCGCGCACCTTGGGCCCGGCCGTCCTGAAAGCGAATGACCCCGCCCCGGAAGGACGCGGCGACATCGACGCCGCTGCCGCCGCCGCCCTGCAATCGGCGGTGCGTCGCCAATGCGTGGTCGAGCGTTGGGGTTGTGCCGGCAAGTCTGGCCAGGGCTGCGGTGACCGTCACCGCGCAGGCGGCGCTGGACCCGAAACCCAGCTTTCCCCGACCTCGGTAGAACGGCCGGGAGTCGATCTGAATCCGCAGGTGCTCGGGAAGCGTTCGCGGATCGATTCCGAGACTCATCAAGGCGAACCGGGCGAGCGCGGCGGGACCGGTATCCGGCAAATCGTCGCGCGGATGCGCGGCGCGCGCCTCGAAGCCTTGACTGACGAAGGACCAGTCGCCCGTGCTCGCCGGCGATATCCGACACGTGACGCGCCGGTCGACGGCGGCGGCCAGGGCGGGCGCACCGGCGAGCACCGCGTATTCTCCTGTCAGCACCTGTTTGCCGGGGGCGCTGGCTTCGACGGTGTTCAGGGCAACCCCCCGCGGGCGTCGGACGCTCGCCGGGCGGTCATTCCGCCTCCGCCGCCACGCATGTCGCGCCAGGTCCCAGGCCGGCGACATGGATGTCTCGTACGCCGGGCAGATCCGCGAGGGCAGCGCGCACCGTCGGCGTGTCGGTTGGAAGGCAGACTGCCTTGATCTGCGGTCCTGCATCGATGGTGAAGAACACGCCCACCCCGGTTTCGCGCATCGCGCGGATTCGGCGGATTCCTTCGATCGTGCCGGCGTTCCAATACACGAGCGGCGGGTCGGTGCTGAGCATGACGGCATGCATCCTCAGGCAACTTGCTTCCGCAATGCCTGCGAGCGCGTCGAAGTCCCTGCGCGCGACGACGGTACGAGCGGCGTCGAAATCCCGAACCGCGGATCCAAGCCAGGCGTCGTAGAACGGCGATGTCCGCCGCGACAGTTCCATGCCCTCGGTGGAGCCGACGGTCTTGCGTTCGCGCGAGGTGACCGCCACGACCACGTCGAGAGGCCACTCGTCCGGCGCGAGCAATTGTTCTGCGGCCCAGTCGTTCGAGGAGGAGAGGGCGGCGAAGCCGCCGGTGACGGATCGCGCCGCGGAGGCGGAACCGCGCCGCGCCCACCGCGATCGTTCCTCGAGGTCGAGGTCCAGGCGCATGGCCCCGTCGATCGCGGTTACGAGCGCCGCCATGCCCGATGCGGACGACGCCAGCCCGGACGCGGTGGGAAAGTTGTTGGCCGTTTCCACGGCGAGCGGCGGCAAGTCGAAGTTCTGTCGCAGCAGACGCAGGAAACCCTCGATCTTCGCGTCGCTGACGACCTCGCCGTTCACGCGGACGCGGTCCGTCCCATCGCTTTCGGCAACCGTGGTGGTGGTCTTCAGCGTGTTCAGCGTGATGGAGAGCGATGGCGCCGCAGGGGTGTTGATCGCGATGCTTTGCTTGCCCCAGTACTTCACAAGCGCGACGTTGGGGTGCGCCACGGCGGTGGCGCGCCGCATCCCGGCGCACCCACAGCTGCATGTTTCCTGCTCCACGGCAATGACTCTGAACCCCGTCGGTGGTTTAATCAACATACTTTTCGTTCAACGAACGATGTTCGCGTGGGCGCGGCGGGGCAGAGTGGTGAACTAACGCGCTGGGGAGGACGATTCATGGCTGGCCGTTTCGAGACGCTGACCGTCGACGGCACCCACATGTCGGCGTTTGTCGCCGGGGCGGACAAGGCGCGGCCCGGGGTTCTGGTGTGCATCCACGCGCCGGGCGTCGACCCTTTCATCCAGGACATCTGCGTAAGGCTTGAGTCCGCCGGGTTCGCCGCGGTCGCACCGGATCTCTATCACCGTCACGATATCGACGGACGCGGGCCGATGGAGCGGATGGCCCTGTTGCGGGACGATCAGATCGTGCGCGACTTCAGGGCGTCCAAAAGGTACCTGGGCGAATGCTCCAACGGCACCCAGCTTGTTGTCGGTTTCTGCATGGGCGGCCGATTGGCGTACCTGTGGGCGGCCCACGACAAAGATGTCCGCGCGGCGGTGGTGTTTTACGGCGGCAACATCATGGTGCCGTGGGGCGAAGGCAATCGGGCGCCGTTCGAGCGGACCGGTGAGATCCAATGTCCGCTGCTCGGCCTGTTCGGGAACGAAGACGAAAATCCGAGTCCGGCGGATGTGGACAAGATCGAGGCCGAACTTGAACGGCTTGGAAAGTCCTACACGTTCCACCGATACGACGGAGCCGGACACGCGTTTCTCAACGCCATGCGCCCATCGCATCGCCCGCAGCCCGCCGAGGACGCATGGGGCAAGTGCGTGGCGTTCCTGCGCGAGCACGCGGACTGAGCGAATAGCAACGTGCCGACGTATTCAGGCGCGAAGGATTTCACCGCGGACGGGCCCGACCGGCCTGTCCAACTAGCGGTTGCCGTCGATGGCGATACCTCGCTGCCTAGGTTGCCGTCTTGACGCCGTGCACCTGTCCCCCTAAGATCGCTAACAATTGCCCCCCGCCGGACTCGCCCTTTGGGGCCCCGGCGGGGTTATTTTTTGCACGATGCCAAAAGAACCTTCCTCAAAACGCGCTGTATCCTTCATTGATGGGCAGAACTTATTCCGCCACGCAAAGGACGCATTCGGCCACTATCATCCGAACTATGATCCATCTCGACTCGCAGCTTCAGTCTGTGCGCTTGAGGCTTGGCTGAATCAACAAGTCCGGTTCTACACCGGTGTCCCATCACGTGAAACACGATCCCCGATGGCATGCCTATTGGACCCGACGCCTTACGTCCATGCGGCGGGCGGGGATTCACGTCACTTCACGACCGCTCCGGTATTGGCGGGAGATGATCGCACTGCCGGATGGTTCAGAAAGGGAGGTTTTCGTTCCACGCGAGAAAGGTATTGACCTTCGTCTCGGGCTTGATGTCATCCGGATGGCGCGAAACGGCGATTTTGACGTCGCAATCGTGTTTAGCCAAGACCAAGATCTTGCCGAAGTGGCGTCGGAGATACGTGACATCGCGAGGTCGACCATCGTTGGTTGAAGATCGCTTGTGCCTTTCCGGAGAGCTCGTCCGCCACTTCCCATAGGGGATCGACGGATCTGATTGGATTCCTTTGGAACGTGGCCTTTACGATAGCTGCCTTGATCCACGGGACTACCGACCGGCCAACTGGTGGAGCTCTTGATCGACTCCGTGAACTCCTTCGGTGTCGATTCTTTTAAAGTGCGAAATGCGCGGAGCAACTACTGAACCTGCCGAGGACTCATCCAGAGCGTGTCGTGTTCCTGCGCGACTTGGGGCAGCAGCGCGAAATTCTCTTTCTCGATGCGTCTCTTTCCTCGCGAGGACGTCAGCGCTTCGGGACGCCGTATAGATAGCGCGTATTGACCTCGGCCTCGTTGCCGTCCGGGTCGATCATGAACAACGTCCGGCCCTTGCCCCGTTCGCCCATTGGCCCGCGGGTGAAGAACTGCGGTCCCACCACTCTCCCGGCGATCTCGTCGAAGGTATCTTCGGTGACCGTGAAGGAGAAATGCATGGGGCCGCCGCCCCGGTGGCGCCCCGAGTGACCTTTGACCTGCAGCACGACGTGGCTCCGCTCGCATTGCAGGTAAGCGCGCTCGTCGTCCCGCTTCGCCACGGGATGCCCAGCAGGTTGCGATAGAAGTCAACCGCCTTGGCCAGATCCTTCACGTCGAGGAAGATCTCCTCGATTCCGATAACGCCCATGAGATGTCCCGTTAGATATTTGACCGCCAATCTTCTCAAGCCGGGAATCCAATCCGCAACGCGTCTTGACGGTCGGCTGAAATGCGCCGCGTGCCATGTTTGGCCCTGGCGATACCGGTGGGGACATGTATTGACCGAGTCGCTGTAGCTGCTATCTGCGCGCGCTATAGGCTTGCTCGGGCAGCCAGGTCACGAGCGCTTCTAAGTTGAAAATGACCATCAGACCGATGATCTGTATCAGGATGAAGGGCGCGACGCCCCGGTAGATATCGGCCACGCGCACCTCCGGCGGCGCGACCCCCTTCAGGTAGAAGATGGCGAACCCCACCGGCGGCGTCAGAAAACTCGTCTGCAGGCACACGGCGAACATCACCGTGAACCACACCGGATCGAAGCCGAGGGTCGCGACCACCGGGGCGACGAGCGGCAGGATGATGAGCGTCAGCTCGATCCAGTCGAGAAAGAAGCCGAGCAGGAATGTCGCGAACAATATGCAGATGATGATGCCGGTAGGTCCGAAAGGCAGCGACAGGAGCGCGTCCTCGATCAGTTCGTCGCCGCCCAGGCCGCGCAGCACCAGCGAGAACGCCGTGGCGCCGATCAGCACGCCGAATATGAAGGCGGTGGTGCGGGTGGTCTCGCGCAGCACTTCCGTCATCACGCGCCTGTCGAGCACACGATTGGCGAGCGCGAGAAGCAACGCGCCGGCGGCGCCGACGCCGGCCGCCTCGGTG
>CAZFGB010000222.1:0-6733 GCA_964518405.1 uncultured Pseudomonadales bacterium
GTTGTACATGTCCTGGAGCATCACCTCGTGGATGTCGAGCCCGGCCTTGGTGACCTTGTCCTGAACGCGGAGAAGGTCGTCAAAGTTGTAGGTCTCGGCGAACATCCGCACTTCGATGGTCTCGACGCCCATGTTCCTGAGATAGCTCAGGTGCGACGGCGTGAGCTTTTCCGGGTACTGGAAACTGACCCCTAGTTTCATGCTGGCCTCCCTCAATGGATGTCCCAAGCCTATCAGCCGCGCGGACGGCTTCGATAGCGTCGGCGCACTCACGCACTTGGGGCGATGGTATAGACTGACTCGATTCAAGCCCGAGCGTAGTTACCGGACGCGAGTCGGTCAGCACAACCTGACGGTTCGCGAAGGGCGCATTGCGGTCATTTCGGGCAGTGGGGGATGGGCCGAAGATCCGCGATGTAAGCGCCGGAAACCGAAACCGAGCGAATCGACTTCAAGAAGCTCCTCATCGTCGGCGTGCTGAACATGGCGCAGAGCTTCCCGCAGTCGTTCACGGGCAGGGCGCTGCCCTTCATGTTCAGGAAGGAGGGTTTGCCGCTGGACCAGTTCTGGCTGCTCGCGCTGCCGAACTACCCGAACTCTTTCAGGTGGCTGATGTCGATCGCCGTGGACAATTTCGGCAGCGAGCGTTTCGGTTATCGGAAGAGCTGGATTCTGCCCTGTACGCTGGTCGGGGCGATCGCCTACTCGGTCCTCGCGTTCATTCCGCCGTCGGTGGCCGCCGTGGACGTCATCACCGGAATACTCCTGTTCAAGGCGATCGTGATGATTGCCCAGGACGTCGCAATCGATGCCTATGCCGCGGAAGCCATGAGCGAGAGAGAGCGGCCGACCGGGACTTCAATGATCAACTGGCTGGCCGGGGTCGCCAACATGGCGGGCGGCAGCACGGTTGCCCTGGTTCCAAGAATCGGGTGGACGCCGACGATGATGTCCGCGTCGGCGCTCCTGCTCTTTGCGGTTACGCCAGCCATGATTCGTCGCGAACACCCCCCGCCCGAGGCACGGCGGACGCGTCAGGCGCGCGGTGACCATGCCAACATTCTGCTGGCGCTGTTGAGGCCGGAGTCCCTTTACATCCTGCCATTCGCCTTTTTCTGGGGATTCGGCGCCGGGTTCGTCGGACCGATGATAGGTGCCTTCTATGCCGACATGGGACTGAGTATGACCCTGTATGGTCTCTTTCCCTTTGGTGACTTTGCCAGTTCCACCCTGACCGCCATTGCAACCCCGTTGCTGGTCCAGAAGATCGGGTTGCGCAGGACGGCGCTGATCGGTGTCTGTGTCATTCCGATCGAGGCTGTCATGTACAGCGTGTTCGCGCTGACGTCCCTGCCCCCCTTTCCGGTGCTGATTGTGATGGTCTCGGTGTTGGGTTTCGTCACGGGGCTTTTCAGCTATCCGGTCACCATCTCGCGCTTTCGTTGGGCATCCAAGGCCCAGGCTGGCACCGACTACGCCCTCATGTCGAGCCTCACGGGTTTCGGCGTCGCGACAGGGGCAGTCGTTACCGGATTTCTCGCCGACGCGGTGGGTTGGGTGTACTTCTTCCCGATTGCGAGCCTGTTCTCGCTGACTGCAGGCGTGTTTTACGTTGGCATGTTCAATCGAATCGAGAGACTGGTCCAGGAACGCGAGCAAGCGGAACTCGACCCGAACGCGACCCATGTGTCCCAGGTCCGACTGACCCGTACAGTGCAATTCCTGAGCCGCTCGTTGGAACGCTTGGGCGTCGACGGCAGGCGCAGCCGGTCTTGACGGCGCGGCGGCTGGGCGTCGAGCCGGGCCGCGATCAATGAAAGCTCAGAGCCACGAAATCCGTCGCCCCTTCCGGTGCGCCGTGTTTCGCCCCCGCCCAAGCCCATTGTTGCGCCCATCCCGCCCGTCCCGGACCCCGCTTCTCGATCGGCACTTGCGTGCCGTTCTACGGCGCGGGCGCCTAGCTCGTCAAGGTCCATCAGGTCGCGCGCGTATAATCCCGCCATGCACCGCCCGGGCAAAGTCTACACCGCAGCCGAAGTCCGGCAGCTCGACCGGACGGCCATCGACAGCTTCGGCATTCCCGGCATCAGTCTGATGCGACGCGCGGGCCGCGCCGCGTTCCATACCCTGCAACGCCGTTGGCCGGATTGCCGTTCCATCACGGTGGCCTGCGGATCGGGAAACAACGCGGGAGACGGATACATCGTTGCCGGCATGGCGGTCGAAGCGGGGATCGAGACACAACTGCTGCAGGTCGGCGATCCCGCCAGGCTGAAGGGCGACGCGGCCACCGCGCGCGACTGGGCGACCGATGTCGGCGTGGCGGATGGCGACGCCGGGCTCGAGTTGACCGGCGGCGTGGTAGTCGACGCCCTGCTTGGAACCGGCGCGACGGGAGAACTTCGACCCCGGTATCGGACCGCCATAGAAGCGATCAACGCCGCGGGCAGACCGGTTCTCTCCATAGACCTGCCGAGCGGCATCTCGGCCGACTCGGGCGCGACTCTCGGCGCGGCAGTGCGCGCCGATGTCACCGTCACCTTCATCGGCGAGAAGCTTGGCCTCCGGACCGGCGCCGGCGTCGACCATGCGGGCGACATCGTCTTCGACGGACTCGCCGTTCCCCCGGACATCTACGACACGGCAACCGGCATTCCCGTGCTCTCGCCGCCGCCGCCCCTGCAACGCCCGCTATCCGGACACAAGAACCTGTTCGGTCACGTCCTGGTCATCGGCGGCGAGCGCGGCATGGGCGGTGCCGTGCTCCTCGCCGGAGAGGCCGCGCTGCGCGCCGGTTGCGGACTTGTCAGCATCCTCACCCGGCCGGAACATCGCGCGCCCATCCTGGCGCGCATGCCCGAAATCATGGTGCGGGGCGTATCCGAAGGCGACGATGTCAGCGACCTGCTGAATGCCTGCAGCGTCATCGCCGTGGGTCCGGGCCTCGGGCGCGAACCGTGGGGAGAGCAACTGCTGGACCACGCGCTCTCGGCCGGCAAACCGACCGTCATCGATGCGGACGGGCTGAACCTCTTGGCATCGCGCGATCTCCGGCCGCCCCGGAACAGCGTTCTGACGCCGCACCCGGGCGAGGCGGCGCGGCTGCTCGGCGGCGTAGCGGTAATCGACCGGCCCGACGCGACGCGCGATCTTTCCGCGCGCTTCGGCAACGTGGTCGTATTGAAAGGCGCCGGAACGCTGGTTGCCGAGGCCGGCGCGTTGTCCGGCATCTGCACCGCCGGCAATCCCGGACTCGCCACCGCAGGCAGCGGCGACGTTTTGACCGGACTCATCGCGGGACTGTTGGCGCAGGGCTACGGCATCAGGTCCGGCGCCGAGGCCGGCGTCGCGCTCCACGCGGCGGCCGGAGACCGGGCCGCAAGCCGCCGGTCGCCGCAACCGCTTGTCGCGAGCGACATCATCCGTCACCTGTGGCTGCATTGAGGCGCTCTCCTGCAAACGACCGCCATCACATTGCCGGATGCGGCCGCCACCTTGGACTGGGGCGCTGCGCTTGGCGCCGGACTCGGCGGCGAACTGATCTTCCTGCGCGGCCAGCTCGGTGTCGGCAAGACCACGCTAGCCCGCGGCATATTGCGCGGCCTGGGGCATACGGGTCCGGTAAAGAGCCCGACGTACACGCTGGTCGAACCCTATGAACTGGGAGAACGCGAAGTCCTGCACTTCGATTTCTACCGCATCAACGATCCGGAAGAGCTTGCCTTTATCGGAATCGATGACCTGATGGGCTCGTCGGCGTTAAAATTGGTGGAGTGGCCGGAACGCGCGCGAGACCGCTTGCCGAATCCGGACCTGGACATTTCGCTCCGCGAGATCGATGGAGGCAGATTGCTTGAAATGGTGGACCACAGATCCTTGCGACCGTAATCGCGGCGTGACCCGCCCGCGACTCCTCGCTCTTTCGTTCGCCGCGGCAATGGCCGCTTCCGCCGGCGCGAGCGCCGCCGATCTCGAAGGGATTCGCACCCACGACGCCCCCGACCATACGCGCGTGGTCTTCGACACCAGCGCGAAAGTCTCCTACAAGATCTTCTCCCTCGAAGACCCGCTGCGGGTCGTTATCGATCTCAAGGACACGCGGCCCCAGGCGAGGCTGGCAATGCCGCGAAAGGAAAGTGACGTGATCTTGCGGATCCGGCGGTCACCGCGCGATGAAGGGGCCTACCGCATCGTGCTCGACGTGGCCGAACCTGTGGATCCCAAGCATTTTCAGCTCGATCCCATCGAGCCGTACGGATACAGGCTCGTCGTCGACCTGCACGCCATCGAACGCAAGCGACGAACTCCCATCATCCGCATGCCGGAAGGCGAGCGCGATGTCGTCGTCGTGGTTGACGCCGGCCACGGCGGAGACGACCCGGGGGCCCTCGGCGTCAACGGGGTCAGGGAGAAGGATGTGGCGCTAGCGATCGCGAAAGCCCTCGAGCAGGATCTGAACGCCGCGGAAGGTTATCGCGCGATCATGGTGCGCGAGGGCGACTACTACGTGGGATTGCG
The DNA here is from genome assembly GCA_964518405.1 of uncultured Pseudomonadales bacterium. GTDB lineage: Bacteria > Pseudomonadota > Gammaproteobacteria > Pseudomonadales > Azotimanducaceae > VXNE01. The sequence continues at coordinate 4,519 of CAZFGB010000222.1, forward strand.
GCAGCGCGCCGCGACAGTGCAGCAACATTCGGCCCACCTGTTCGTCTCCATACACGCCGATGCATTTCGCCTTCCGGCGGTCCGGGGCGCCACCGTCTATGCGCTGTCCCCCCGGGGCAGTTCGTCCGAGGCCGCCCGCATACTGGCGGAAAAGGAAAACAAGTCCGACCTTATTGGCGGGGTCGGCGGAGTGGGAGGCATCTCCCTCGACGGCCAACCGTCCCATGTCGCGGAGACGCTGGTGGAGCTGTCGCTGGATTTCAATCAATCCGGCGGGATAGAGGTGGGGGACACGATTCTGCGCAAGCTGGCGCCCACCAGTCGCTTGCACAAGAAGACCACCCAATTGGCCGGGTTCGTCGTGCTGAAGGCCGCGGGCGTGCCGTCGATCCTGATCGAGACGGGTTTTCTCACCAATCCCGAAGACGCCCGGCTGCTCGGAAACCCCGCCTATCGAAGCCGCCTTGCGCACGCGATCGGGGACGGCATCCGCGACTACGTGGCCCGAAATCCGCCGCCCGACACCCTTATCGCGGCGCGCGTCGCCGCCCTCGGCACGCGATACGTGATCCAACGCGGCGACACGTTGTCCGAAATCGCCTTGCGCCACCGGGTGTCGACGCGGGCGCTACGCACGGCCAACGGCATCAAGGGAGACCGGATTCGCGTCGGGCAAGTGCTGCGGATCCCGGCGACGACGGGCGCTTTCTTGGGAGGGGCATACCCCTCGCGCTCCCCGGCCGAGGGCTCCTGGCTCGTCTACGACCTGAACGGTCGCGAGAATACCATCTTGGGTGGCACCCTCGCCAAGAAACCGCCCCCAAGTCGGGCATCTCAACGACAGCCCAGCCTGGCGCGAACACGCTCGACGATGTCGAAGGAACCGAACGCCATGATCACATCCCGGTCGCTCTCGCACCGGGCCAAGAGATGGGTCAACGCCTCATCCAAAGTCCCGGCAAATGCGTCGACATCGCTTGCGGCTCGGCGAAGCGAAGTACCCGTGCGACCGCGCGGCGGGGAGGTATCCGCATAAGCGAACTCAGCGACCCGGTGCCGAACGGCCGAGACGATGCCGGCTACGTCCTTGTCTTCGAGACACCCGACGACGGCGCGTATTGTTCGGTCGGCTAACACCGCGCGAAGCCGGTCGGCAAGGAATGCCGCCGCGTGGGGGTTGTGGGCGACGTCGAGGATCCAGGTGCGACCGCCGTGTTCCACGATCTCGAGACGACCCGGATTGCGAACCGTCCGCGTGGCCTGCGCAACCGTCCGTTGGGACAGTGGACAACCGGTTTGACAGACGGCCATTGCGGCCGTGGCCGCATTGACGGGATCCACGGACGAGTCGGCGAGTTCAAACGTTCGACGCTGTCCGTCACGGCCTTTGATCCAAAACTGCGCGGGGCCATGGCCGAAGTCGCGCGACGCGATCAGGAAAGGCGCCGCGAGTTCTCGGGCTCGTTCGACGATCGATGCGGGTGGGTCCGGGTCTCCGCAAACGACGGGTATGGAAGGCCGCAACACCCCGGCCTTTTCCCCACCAATCAATTCTCGGGTCGCTCCGAGGTACTCCTGGTGGTCGATCCCGATGCTCGTGATCACCACGACGTCCCCATCGACGATGTTGACCGCGTCCAAGCGACCGCCGAGACCGACCTCGAGGACTGCGTAGTCGAGGGGGGTCCGCGACATCACGCACAAGGCGGCCAGCGTCGCGTACTCGAAATACGACAAGCCGATCCCGCCCCGACGTGATTCGACCGTCTCCAACGCGTCGACGATGGTCTTGTCATCGACTTCCCGACCGTTGATACGAATGCGTTCGTTGAACCGGTGCAGATGGGGCGACGTCGTCGTTCCCACACAATGCCCGGACGCCAAGAGCAGGTGTTCCGCGAAGGCCGTCGTCGAACCCTTCCCATTCGTGCCGGCGACCACGATCGTCTTGGCGGCAGGCGGCACAACGCCCAAGCGTTGGGCCACGGTCCGGACCCGATCCAGCCCACGTTCGACACCCCGCGGATGCTCGGTGCCGATTCTGTCGAGCCAAGCGGCGAGCGTTGGCGTTCCCACTAGGTCGCTAGTTCCCTTGTCCGCGGCAAAAGGCCCTCACTCGGCTCGAATTCCGATGCCGTATTGTCGCCATCGCTCGTCCGGCTGGGTGCCGCCGCTAGTCCAGGGCGGTGCGAATCTCGCGGACCTGCGCCTGCAG
>CAZFGB010000223.1:0-3178 GCA_964518405.1 uncultured Pseudomonadales bacterium
CCGCCGCGTCGATCTCCGTGATCATGTCCGCAAGCTTGAACGAGACGCCCTGGAAACGGCCGATCGGCTGTCCGAACTGGCGCCGCTCCGCCGCATGGGCAAGGGCCAGGTCGAACGCCCGCCGGGCGCGGCCGACACACATGGCGGCCACGGTGAGGCGGGATCCGTACAGCCACTCGTTGGCCAAATCGAAGCCGCGATGCACCTCTCCGAGAACCTGCGCGGCCGGCAGCCGGCACTTGTCGAACGTGAGGATGCTGTTGTGGTAACCCCTGTGCGAGACGGACTCATAGCCGGGACGGATCCCGAAGCCGGGCGCATCTCGGTCCACCAGGAAGCAGGTGATGAGTTTCTTCGGTCCCCGGGGCGTGTCCTCTTCGCCGCTGGCGACGAAGACGATGACGAAGTCGGCAATGTCGGCGTGGGAGATGAAATGCTTGCTGCCGTTCAGGATCCAGTCGCTGCCTTCGCGGCGCGCCTCGCAACGCATGGCCCGCAGGTCGGACCCTGCCGCGGGCTCCGTCATGGCGAGCGCATCGATGCGCTCGCCCCGTGCTGCAGGAAGCAGGTAACGCTCGCGCTGCTCTTCGTTGCAGGCCATGAGAATTGCGGAGGGGCGCCCCCAGAAGACGCTGAGGGCCATCGATGGACGGCCCAGTTCGCGCTCCAGCAGGGTCAGGGTCAGGTGGTCGAGCCCGCCGCCGCCGACATCCACCGGCAGGTTCGGCGCAAAGAACCCCATCTCGATGACCTTGCGCTTGATCGCCTCGCCCAGTTCCGGCGCGACCCGGCCACTGCGCTCGACTCCCTCTTCGTGGGGGTAGAGCTCCCGCTCCACGAAGTCGCGCACGGTGTCCACCACCATCTGCTGCTCGGATGTCATTTCGAAGTCCAAGGTCATCCTCCCGGAGCACGTCCCTGCCGCCCTTCGCCCAGCCGGCGCGCCTCGTCCTCGGCGAGCGTGCGCCCGGCGCCGATCTCGTAACATTTGAGCGCCTGCATGATGGCAATCAGGCAGTCGTCGCGCAATCGTTCCAGTTCCTTCACCGTCTTACCGGCGGACTGCCGGCGCGTACCCTCCGCCATCCGGGCGACGAGTTCGTCGGTGAGTTCCGGCGCCTCGAGCCGGGTCCACGGCAACTTGAGTGCCGGACCGAACTGCTTCATGAAGTCCTCCATCCCGGCGTCGCCCCCGGCAAGGTGGAAGGTCAGGCACGTGCCCATGAACGCCCAGCGCAAACCCGGCCCGTAGACGATGGCCGCATCGAGCTCTTCCGTGGTCGCCACGCCGTCGTTCACCAGGTGCAGGAGTTCGCGCCACAGGGCTTCCTGCAATCGGTCGGAGAGGAAACCCTCGATCTCGGTGCGCACCTTGAGGGGATGCATCCCGAGCTCGCGATAGAACGCGATGGCAAGGTCGATGCTCTCGGACGAGGTTTGCCTGCCGCCCAGAACCTCGACCAGCGGCAGGAGGTAAACCGGGTTGAAGGGATGACCGACCACCAGGCGCTGCGGGTGCCGGCAGCGCGACTGCAGCTCGGTCGGCAACAGCCCCGAGGTGCTCGAGGCGATGATGATGTCCGGCGGGGCTTCCGCGTCGATTTCTTCAAGCAGGGACTGTTTCAGGGCGAGCCGTTCCGGCGCGCTCTCCTGGATGAAGTCAGCGGCCCGGCATGCGGCGCCCAACGAGTCGGCGCAACGCAGGCGGTCGGGACTGGCGCCGGCGTACAGGCCGACTTTTTCCAACGCGGGCCAGGCATTCCCGACCGCGGACGCAAGGCGCTCCTGCCAGCCCGGCGCGGGATCCCAGGCCACCACGTCGAGTCCGTGGGCGAGCGCCCGCGCCGCCCACCCGGCGCCGATGACGCCGGTTCCTACGACGGCCAGGGTGCGGATCGGTCGCGGCATCGACGTGGTGGCGCCGGCAAGGGAACCCTGAGGGAAAACGGGGGTCGGGACGGCATTGCGGACCGGGGTCAGCCTCGCTTCACCAGGCCGAACTTTTCGCGCGCTTCCTCGGGGCCGAGGACGCGCGCCCCCATCATTTCGACAATGCTGCGGGCCTTCTCCACAAGCTGCGCGTTGGTGGCAAAGACGCCCCGGCTGAGGTAGAGGTTGTCCTCCAGTCCGACCCGCACATGCCCGCCGAGCAGCACGGACTGCGCCGCGAACGGCATCTGGAAGCGGCTGATCGCGAACGCGGTCCAGTTCGCGCCGGACGGCAGCAGGTCCACCCATGACTTCATGACGCCGGGCTCCGGCGGGGCGCCCCACGGAATGCCGAAGCAGAGCTGGAAGAGCGGCGGATCGTCTATCAGGCCTTCATCGATCATCTTCAGCGCGAAACTCAGGTGGCCCGTATCGAAAATCTCCATCTCCGGCCGCACGCCCAGTTCCTGGATGCGTCTGGCGCCCCGCCTGAGCATGTCCGGGGTGGAGACGTAGACCAGGCTGCCCTCGCCGAAATTGTAGGAGCCGCAGTCGAGAGAGCAGATTTCGGGCAGCAGCTCCTCGACGTGGGGAAGGCGGTCCAGCGCTCCGACCAGGTCGGTTTCCGCGCCGAAGTCGGTCGGCCGCTCGTCGGGGCCGATGAACAGGTCGCCGCCCATCCCCGCGGTCAGGTTGATCACCACGTCCGTGTCGCAGTCGCGAATGCGCGCGACCACCTCCCGGTACAGCGCCACGTCGCGGGCGCCCTTGCCGGTATCCGGGTCGCGGACATGGCAGTGCACGATCGCCGCCCCGGCCTTGGCGGCATCGATCGCGGAATCCGCGATCTGCTGCGGGGTGACGGGAATGTCGGGATGCCTGCCGACGGTATCGCCGGCGCCGGTGACGGCGCAGGTTATGATCACATCGGTATTCATGGACAAGCCCTCCGGCGAGCCCGTCCCGGTCCGGGCTTACGCAAGCGCAGACGCTCCGCCTGACGCCTACGCCATGTTAGCAGCCCGTCGGAGAACCGATCGGTGGTCGTCCGGGACCTCGTCGTCAGTCGAACCGCGAACTCAGCCTGACGCCGAACGTTCTTGGCCGGATTGTCGTGATCCGCTGATCCGCCTGGGCCGTGTTGATGAAGATCTGCGCCTGCTCGTCCAGGAGGTTGGTGCCAAACACTTCCAGCCCCATTCGCCCGTCGCGGAAATCCCAGCCGACCCGCACATCGACGGTTTCGTAG
>CAZFGB010000224.1:0-33442 GCA_964518405.1 uncultured Pseudomonadales bacterium
GTGTAGCTGCGAGGGATTTTTGGTTCCTGGCGAGGCGCGACGACGCCGTGTGGCAGGCACCACACAAGGAGGAGCAACAAAGTCCAGGGGGCAAAAAGACCCGCAGATACCCGCAGATTTGGGCTTGACGGAGCACTAGCCTGCGATCTCGCGCAGGAGCGTCTTGTCGCGCAGCAGTTCCCGCACGGTGTCGACCACCGCCTGGGTCCGAGAGTCCACTTCCAAGTTCAGGCGATCCCCCACGGCCCTGTTTTCGAATCCCGCGCGGACGAGCGTCTCGGGAATCAGCTTCACCGTTGCCCTGCCCGACTCGCGATTCAATTCGGCGATCGTGAGGCTAGCGCCGTCCAATGCGACAAAACCTTTTTGCATCAGGTATTTGAGCCAGGATCCTGGCACGGACACCGACATCGATGCCAGACCTTGGGCGGTTTCGATAGAGGTGATGCGGGCGGTGCATACGACATGGCCCGACAATACGTGCCCACCGATTTCGTCGCCCACCTTGAAGGACCGTTCCACGTTCACCTGGTCGCCGGCGGACAGTTCTCCAAGATTTGTAAGGGCGGTGGTTTCCTCGACCAGGTGGAATGTCGCAACCGTGTCGCGCACATGCGTCGCGGTGGCGCAGACGCCGTTCAATGCGACCGAGGCACCGGATTCCAAGTGCTCCGCCAGTTTCCCAAGATCGATGGAGAGCGTCGTCAGCGCGCCGTCGCGCCGCGCCGCGCTGACTCGGCAGCGTTCCTGAACGATCCCGGTAAACACCGCCCAGGTGCCCTACGGGACGAGTGAGCGGACTCGCTAGTTCGCCGCGGCGAGCACGTCCCTGCGCTTCTTCTCGTTGTCGATGTGCGCGACCCAGCGCGAACACATCCTTTCGACAGCCCTGTCCCCGGCAGTGCGCGCCTTTGATCGCGCCGAGACGAATACGCCCCTGGCCTGGGTCAGACGGTCGCGGTTGAACAGGCACATTCCGTGAATGACCTGCGTACTGTAAGGTTTCCGCAGGCCACCTTTGTCCAACGCGCTCTCCGCGGCCTCGTTGCACTTCACGAACTCGTCCTTTTCGAGGTACAACGTGGCCAGGCGAGCAAAAATCTCGCCGTCCTCGGACTTGGTGCCCGCGTCCTCGAACACCGGAATCGCGGAATCCACCTCCTGGGCCATTTGATAAGCCTGACCGAGGGCCTGCAGGTTCCGCGCGGTATCTTCCACGATGCCTTCATCCATGGCTTCCTGCAGCCATTTCGCCGCCCGGTAAGGCACCGTGCTTTGCATCAACAGGCCCGCGTAGTTCCGCATATCCGATTCGCGGTCGAGGAACCCCAGCACATGGGCCGCTTCGTAGGTATACACCTGTTTGTCTTCGTAACCTTCTTGCCCGTATACCTGCGCGAGCTGGACCCAGTAGTCCCGCTTCGGGAAGTCGCGCACCATGATCTCCAGGATATCGATCACCCTCGCCCAGTTGTCCTGCTCGAAGTACAGATACTTCAGCAATCCCCACCAGTTCTCCTTGACTTCCGTGCCCCGATCTTGGGCGATGCCGATCGCCGTCTCGACCTGGATGATCGCCTTCGGATATTCGTTCATCCGATAGTAGACCTGCGCCATGAAGATGTGCGGCTCGGGGCTCGGATTTTCAGCCTGGTCCAGCCACCTTTGCATGTAACGCAACGCCTGGTCGAAGTTCTCTTCGGAGTAATGCAGTTGGGCCAGGCTGTAGACGACCTGGGTTTCCATGCCTTCGGTGATCTGATCGCCCTGCGCAAGGACCTGTTCGTACGCAGTGATCGCCCTGTCGTATCGATCCACGGCGAAGTAGACGTACGCCATCATGTTGTATATGGCGCCGAGTTCGTTGCCGTTGTAGCGCCGACGCCGATCAAGCATGGCGTTCAGGGCGTTCAGTGCCGACTGATAATCCTCCGCATCGATAAACTCCTGCGCCTCGGCCAGTCTCTTGTAGGTCTGCTCGGTCATTGTAGGCACGCGTCTCGTTTCCTTTCTCGCCGCCGGCCTCTCTTCAGCGAACGCGACACCGTCGCTCACTCCACCTGGAACCGGGCCCAGGGAAAGAAGAAACGCCGCGAATAACGTCCCGACTACTGAGTAGATGCGCATGCTCGACCCCTATCCATCCTCAAGTTCAAACTTGATCAGGTTGCGTACTCCCGCAACCTCCACCGGTTCGCCGTTCACCACCTTCGGCTTGTACTTGAATTTGAGCGCAGCCTGAATGGCGGCGCGGTCAAAGATTCCAGGCGGCTTGGCGTCTATCACGACGGGGTCACGCACTGCGCCAGTGGTCATGACGATGAACTCAAGCAACACGTATCCCTCGATACCGCGCGTCTGTGCTCGCCGAGGGTAGATCGGGGCCACCTTGACGATGGGCAGGTATTCCCCATCGGCGGTGAACCCCCCGGTACCCGATAGATTGTGATCCACCTGGACGTTCACCGCACCGATCTCGACGCCCTGGCTGATGCTGGAATCGAAGTCCGGCTTCGGCATGTCCGGAGGTGGCTCATCCGGCGGCGGAGGCGGCTTGGGCTTCCGCTTTTTGGTGACCAGCTCCTGATCTTCCTGCAATCGAACGAAGTCGAGTAGCTGGCCCTTGCCCGGGTCCGAAAACGGACTCTTGTCGCTCTTGATCAGGGCCTGCATGAGGAGGAAGAGGAAGAAGGTGACAACCAACCCGGCAGCCACACCTATGACGTAACGCGTGATCATTCGGATTCCTCCTTCAACGCTATTTCACTTCCGCAAACCGCTATTTGCATCACTACTGTTGCGTGGCTATGGCCACCTCGTTCAGATTCACCGCGCGCGCCGCATCCAGCACCGCCTTCAGCACCTCGTACTTGGCGTTTCGGTCGGCCTGTATCACCAGGCCTCCCTTTGGATTCTCGATATGGAGGCGTTCGATGTGGGCAGCCACGGCAGCGGGATCGACCTGCTTCTTGTCGATCCAGATTTCACCCGATTCGCTGATGGCCACCAGCACGCTCACCGTGGGTTTCTGTTCGTACGTCAGGGCGTCGGGACGGAAGACGTCGATTCCTGCCTGCTTGATGAACGTCGCGGTAACGATGAAGAAAATCAACATGATGAACACGACATCCAGCATCGGCGTCAGGTTCAGATCCGACTCGTCGTCGGATCGGGAGTGGGTTCGAATCTGTCGCACTGGATGTTCCCTCTGTCTACCCCGCCACGTTCACCGCAACGGCTATGGCGCAGTCGCCGATAGCGACGTTCAATGGTCCATGGTCAGGTGCTGTTCAAACGACTCGATTTCGTACTCGATCCTTCGGCGCACCACGGTGCTTCCCATCAGGCCGGAAAGCGAGGCGATCATCCCGGACATCGTAGGGATGGTAGCCATGGATACACCAGCTGCCATCGAGCGCGCGTTGCCGCCCTGGGTCGCCATCGCATCGAATACGGTGATCATGCCGGTGACCGTGCCGAGCAGACCCAGAAGCGGACACAGGGCCACGCAGGTCTGGATGATCGGTAGCGAGCCGGTGATTCGCGCCGAGGTCTGGGAAATGATCGAGGCCCGAATTTCGTGCGCGCTCCACGAGCGCCGTTCCGAGCGTCCCTCCCAGATGTCCGTCGCTTCAAGGACTACCCGCTTGTGTTCGCTCTGGAAGTACCAGAACCTTTCGATCAGCAGCGTCCACATCAGGAACGTGACGATAGCGATCAGGTACAGGACATTGCCGCCCTGCTCGATGTAGGCGACGATCGCGAGAAATGCGTCACCAATCACGGCCTACCTCCCCGGTGTCGTGTCCCACTCACCCTAGGGGGCGTCCCGCAGCTTCGGCGCGTTCGGCGATCAGGCCGGCGCTCTCCTCGTCGAGAACGTGGATGATGGACTTGCTGGCGGTGTTGACAATCGAATGCAGCAATACCGTGGGAATCGCTACGCACAAGCCGAGGACCGTGGTCATGAGAGCCGTGGAAATACCGCCCGCCATGGTCTTCGGATCGCCGGTTCCGAACAGGGTGATGGCCTGGAACGTCAGGATCATCCCGATCACGGTACCCAGCAAGCCGAGCAACGGGGCCACCACGGAAATTACCTGGATCAGCGTGATGTTGCGCGTCAGCCGGGGGGTTTCGTTCAGAATGCCCTCCGCCAGCTTCAAATCCAGCGTGTCCACGTCGATGTTCTTGTTCTCTTCGTAGACATTGAGCAGCCGTCCGAGCGGGTTGTCGTTGCTCAACGTGTCCGATCGCTTCTGCTGGTTCACCTTGCCGCGCACGATGAACAGCGTGACCAGGCGTTCCAGCGCCAGCAATACGCCCAGAATGCCGCCCAGGATAATGACCGAACCGACATATCCGCCCTGCCCGTCGCAGAACGGAAGCCAGCACTCGCCCTTGGCGATTCCTCCGAACGGAGAACCGACCCGCTCGCCGACGGTGGCCGCCTGGATCAAGAGGCTCAGCATCGATCCCCTGGACGGGTCGATGGCGAACGCAACCACCTCCCCGGGGTCGGCCTCGGAAAGGTCTTCGGCCGTATTCGAAAACCGCGCGGATGGCTGACGCCCCAGTTGCACCAGTTCGCCGGAGTTGACGTCGTAGTTGACGTAATCGCCATCCGCTACGACGTTGAATGCTCCAACGCGAATGACCTCGGTATCTACACGTTCGCCGTTGAGCATGTTGACGGTTGCGTTGAACCGCGTGATCTTGCCCGACTCGGTCATTTCCCGTTGCATCTCGAACCAGAGTCGCTCCATCTCCTCAATGGTGGCGAGCTGGGTCGAAGTCCCCATCTTCGCGGCGAACTCGCCGAGCCAGTCGCCGCGGTTCGGATATTCGAGACTGATGACCGATCCCTCGAACTGACCCCGCACATCGCCGGAGACCTGTTGCAGCACGCCGAACAGCTCGCGCAACGATCCGAGGCGCTTGTCGAGTTGCTCCTGCCGCTCGCCGATCAGGATCTCGTTTTCCTCGAATTTCGTTTCGAGGCGCTCGCTTCGACGCTCCTCGCGAGCGCGCTCGGCGCGGGCGTTGTCCAACATCCGCTGTTGCTCGCCCTTGCGCGCCAGAAACTCCTGTTCCCTGCGGACGTGTTCGCGGTTTTCCACGACCCGTCTCTCTTCCACATTCCTCAGCAGGTCGCCGAGCGTATCTACGGGAACGAGTTCAAGGGCAGGATCGATCGCGGCATCCCCCTCCTGCGCTGCGACCGCCGCCGCGCAGATCATCGCGGCCGCGAGGCACGATCCGGCCGCCGTTCTGACCGCCGTTCGCGCGGTCATTGAAATGTTCGCATTCATCATCGTGCCTCCCGCGGGTTGATTACGGGCAGGACTAGCAGCCCGGGAGCGAGTTGCTGGCGGGCCATGCGGATGCCGTTGCGCACCGGCGCAGTGTACTCATCGCCCAGCGCCGCCCAATTCTTGTCGACGGAATTCCACATCCCCGTCTGTTCGCCGTCGCTGGTCTGATAGACAAGGGCGACGCGGCCCATCTTCAATACGTCGACGATGAAGCTCGTGCCGTCGACGGTGATCGTGTCTCCGTACGCCTCCATCGTGCGGCCATACTCGTTTTCGATCTGATACGCCTGCAGCACCTGGGAGAATTTTTCGGAAACCGCGACATCGGCCCGGTCCATGATGGTCCGCAGCCGTTCAATTCGGTCGCGGCGCTCGTTCAGGAGAAATGGCAGGTCAAGCCTGACGAACTCCTCCAGGCCATCGATCATTCGCAACATGAGCGGCGTGATCTGACGTTCGATGACGGTTACGCGGTCGATCGAGTCGGACAGCTGCGCCAGTTCCTGTTCCTGGTTGGCGATCTGGCGATCCAGTTGGCGGTTGTAGACCCGAAGACCCTCGATTTCATCGAGCACAAGCTTGTAGTCAGTGTAGAGCTTGCGGGTTTCGTCCGTCAGCGCCTCTATCTTGCCCTGGGAAGTGCGAGCCTGCGCGTTGATCCGTTCGGCAACGGCGAAAATGTCGTCGAGCGTTGCGCCATTGGCCACCACGCCGACGACACAACCGAGTCCAATTGCCGAAACCGCGGCGCGCCTCAGAATACGATGTCTACTCATGCAATTTCCTACGCGATGTCCGGTTGATGTGTACCAAATGCCCGACACCGCCACCGGTGCGTCGGATTCGGCGCCTCACTTTACTCTCGACAATCCCCTTCGCCCTCGATGCCCATTCGCGTGTTGGCCCGATGAGCGATTTGTCAGTGTCGCCGCGCATGGGCGGCGGTCGAAGCATCACGAAACCCCGTTGGCATGTCAAGGACGACTCGACCGCGCCTGCGCGCGGTCCTCACGCCAGCCACCATACCGCGCTCGCGGCATCACGCGGAAAACCGACCGGCGGGGTCGTCGACTACTTTTTTGAACGCGGCACCAGCGGCCCCCCAAACTCAGCCTGGTGCCGAGACCATCGGCGATCCTCCGACCCCTGTCCTGGGGCAACAGATTCCGGGCGATTCATCCTTTTGTCATATTTCATTGCCACATTGATCCATACTTGCCGTTGCGCAACAAAGACACCGCCCGCCAAGCTGGCGGCGTGCAAGCAGAGGAGCGCATGGCCGCCGATTCCATTCTGCTCGTCGAGGATGAGCCGGAAATACGGGAAATGCTATCGTTCTCGCTCGTCCGAGCCGGGTTCGAAGTCATTGAGACCGATAGCGCCGAAACGGCCCTGGCCCGATTGCAGGGACCGCCGCCGAAGCTGATCATCATCGATTGGAGACTGCCGGGAATGAGCGGCGTGGATCTGGTGCGCCGCCTGCGCCGGGATCCCGTGACCACCGAACTGCCTTTGATCATGCTCACCGCACGCGGCGAGGAGTCCGACAAGCTGACGGGTTTCGATGCGGGTATCGATGACTACGTGGTCAAGCCCTTCTCGCCCAAGGAACTTATCGCCCGGGTGAAGTCGCTGTTGCGCCGGGCCGGCAATCCGGCCGACGGCAAGATCAATGCAGGTCCGATAGAGGTGGACACCCATGCGCGCCGGGTGACCGTGGACGGCGCGCGCGTACGCGTCGGGCCTCTCGAATTCCGGCTGCTGGAACAGCTGATGCGCTGGCCCGAGCGGGCCTTTGATCGCGCGCAGCTCCTGGACCGCGTCTGGGGCCGGAACATCTTCGTCGAGGAACGCACGGTCGACGTCCACATCCTGCGTTTGCGGAAAGCGCTGGCGCCGTTCGGCGCTGATAGGCGCATCGAGACCGTCCGGGGCATCGGCTATCGGTTTGCCGCGGAAGAATCCGACCGAGGATCAGGTGGCGGCTAGCGACCGGGTGCGGCTGTTGGCGGTCGGCGCGATCATCGCGATCGGCGTACTGGTTACCGACAGCGTTGCGTGGGGCCTGGTCGCCGGACTTGGCGCCGTAGTCCTGTACGGAGTCCAGCAGTACCGTCAATTCCGGCGCTGGTCGGAACGCCCGCTGACGCGACCCGGAACACCTGACTTCGGATGGCGTGTTCCCGCACATCGCATATATCGCACCGTACGATCCGGCAGGGACCGCAGCCACAAGCTGCTCCGGTCGCTTCGGGCTCTGCAGCGTACCGCCGAGGCCGTACCCGACGGCTGGGCAATGGTCCGGCCATCCGGAGAGATAGAGGACTTCAACCAGGCCGCGGGACGCCTGCTGGGTCTGTCATCGCACGACCGCGGACAGAACATCCTCACGCTCGTGCGCGACCCCTCGGCGGGCGCCCTGTTGCGAGGAAACGCTGACGGCGAGATCGTCGAAATCGCCGCGCCGGCGGACAACGCGCGCCGGCTTGAACTGCGTCACATCGTCATCGACAGCGAACGCGCGCTCATTGTTGTGCGTGACATCACCGAATTGAATCGCGCATTGACCATGCGGCAGGATTTCGTTGCCAACGTGTCCCACGAACTGCGTACGCCGCTGACGGTGATCGTCGGCTATCTTGAGCAGTCGACCGACGCAGACTACGAGACCCTGCAGGCAATCCTGCCCAAACTGACCAGCCCAGTGCGGCGCATGCAGGCGTTGGTCGATGATCTGTTGACCCTTACAAGGCTCGAATCGGGAGGCATGCCGGACGAGGGCGTCATCGAAAGCGTCGACGTATCCCAGATGCTGCACATCATCGCGGCCGAGGCGCGCGGTTTGTCCGGCGGACGGCACACCCTGGCGCTGCGATCGCAAAAAGGCGTGCGAATCAGAGGCGTACCCGGCGAACTCTACAGCGCGTTCGCGAACCTGGTCACGAACGCGGTTCGCTACAGCCCCGGAGGCGGCACCATCGAGGTGCGCTGGTTCGACGGCGCGAACGGCCCACGGTTCGAGGTTCGGGACCAGGGGATGGGCATCGCTCCCGAGCACCTCACGAGGCTCACCGAGCGTTTTTATCGCATCGATCTCTCGCAATCCCGGGTCCGGGGCGGCACGGGGCTCGGACTGGCGATCGTCAAGCATGTGCTGCGCCGCCACGGTTCGGTCCTGGGGGTGGACAGCGAACTCGGCAAAGGGAGCCTTTTCTACTGCGAGTTCCCGGCCGCGGCCATGGAGGCGGGGTCCGAAGATCGCAACGTCGAACGATTGATTCCATGAATCGAATGGTGCCGGCCGGCATGGGAGTACGCCTCCGGCGACTGGTGAAGCGCCGGCGCTTTCTCAAGCGTCAGCGGCCGGGGAATCCCCCTTTCTTTGCGAGGGACACCCTCGCGCTTCCTTTCTTTGCGAGGGACACCCTCGCGCTCCCGGGGCTGACGGCTCTTGGCGCCCTGACGCTGTTTGCCGCAGCCGCGCCGGCCGTCGAAAACGCGGCCGTGCTGCCCACTTATGAGCGCGTCAGCGGGATTTCGGGCAACCTTTCGAGCACCGGGTCCGATACGCTGGCGAATCTCATGACCCTATGGACCGAGGCGTTCAAAAGGCAGTACCCGAACGTCAACATCCAGGTTCAGGCGCCCGGCTCCTCCACGGCCCCTATCGCATTGACGGAAGGCACTTCCATTCTCGGTCCCATGAGCCGGTTGATGAAGGACAAGGAAATCGAAGCGTTCGAGCGCCGGCGCGGCTACAAGCCGACCGCCATCCGGGTCGCCGTGGATGCCCTGGCCGTGTACGTGCACAAGGACAATCCGATCCAGTCCATGTCCCTATCGGACGTCGACGCGGTGTTCTCCGTTTCCCGTCGGTGCGGCAGCGGCAAGGACATACGCACGTGGGGCGACGCCGGCCTGACAGGTGCCTGGGCGACGCGTCCGCTGCAACTCTACGGACGCAACTCGGTTTCCGGCACCTATGGCTACTTCAAGCAAAAGGCGCTCTGTTCCGGTGACTTCAGGAATACCGTGAACGAGCAGCCCGGCTCGGCATCCGTCGTTCAGGCCGTCACCTCTTCGCTGAACGGAATCGGTTATTCGGGCATCGGCTACCGGACTTCCGGAGTGCGCGCGGTGCCGCTCGCCTGGAGCGACACGACCGCGGCCTTCGAGGCCACCGCCGCCAATACCCTGGATCGCTCCTATCCGTTGACTCGATTCCTTTTCATTTATGTGAACAGGCGGCCCGACTCGCAACTGCCTCCGCTGGAAACCGAGTTCTTCAAGTTCGTGCTGTCCCGCGACGGGCAGATGATCGTGCGGAAGGACGGGTACATACCGCTGACCCACGGTCAGGTCATGGGCGAGCTGCGATACCTCCGCGAGGGACTGAGGTGATTGCGGGGCTATCCTGGCGGCGGCGCATGGTCGACAGGGTTACCGCTCGCGTGGTCGGTCTGGGCGGAGGCGCGGTCATCGGCGCAATCACCCTCATTTTCTTCTACCTGTTATGGGTTGCGGCGCCGATCTTCCGTCCGGCGGCGCTGGTTGAACTCGACACGGCGCCCCTGCCCTCGGGCCGCATTCTCGCCGCGGGGACCAATGACCGCGTGGAGTCCCTGTATGCGATCAACGCCGATGGCGGCATTTCTTTCCTGGACCCGGATACGGGCGCACTCCAGCGATCCGAACGATTGACGCAGTATCCGCTCGCCGCCGCCCGGCAGGTGTTCCCCACCAGCGACACGTATGCGCTCGTTCGCGAGGGCGGGGCAGCGACGTTCGTCCGCATTTGGTTCCGCCGGCGTTTCGACGGAGACGTCGGCTATCTCGAAAGTCACGTCGACCATTTGTTCGGCGGCGAGCCCTTGCATCTCGGCGGGATGCAGACGCAACCGGCAAACGCGCTTCGGGCAGTGCGTCGCGGTCCGCAGTTTGACTTCTACTTGGACGAGTCGGTGTTGCGGATTGCGGCAATCAACCCCGCCGGCGACATTCGGCTTTGGCATTTCGAACAGGCGGACGGCGCGCTGGCATTTTCCCGCAGCGGCGAAATACGGCCGCGGCGCGTGGTCGATCGCATCGACATCGGTCCTCGCGGACGTTGGCTGTTCGCCAGCGACGCCGAGGGGACCGTCACCCTCTACGACATCGCCGTCCTCGATGCGGCGGCCGAGACCTGGTCCGGACGTCTCGTCCCCGCCGGCGCGGAACTTTCGGTCATGGAACCGCTCCTGGGCCGCTACTCGCTGATGGCGGCGGACATGAACGGAGTTTTGACCCAGTGGATCCTGAGCCCGGGTCCGAATGGAACGACCCTGGTCCCGGCGCGCAGTTTCGACTTTGGCGTCCCCGTTGCGGCGGTGGTGGCGGAACCGCGCCGGAAAGGGATGATGGTGCTCGACGAGCAGGGCGCAATGCACCTGGTGCACACCACGTCAGAGCGCCGCCTGGCGTCGATTTCGACCGGACTGACCGCGCCCTCGGCGGGGTTGTTTTCGCCGCGTTCCGATCAGTTCTTCCTGGCAATGCCGAACGGCGGTCTGCGCCGCTACGCCGTCACCAACCATCACCCCGAGATTTCCTGGTCGGCACTGTGGCAAAAGGTCTGGTACGAAGGTTATCCCGAGCCGGTCCACAGTTGGCAGAGTTCCTCGGCGGACAATGATTTCGAGCCCAAGTTCTCCTTCTCCCCCCTTCTCTTCGGCACGCTGAAAGCAGCCTTCTACGCGATGCTGTTCGCAACCCCCATCGCGGTAATGGGCGCCGTCTACACGGGATACTTCATGGCGCCGGCGATGCGGCGCTGGGTCAAACCGGGTATCGAGATCATGGCGGCCATGCCGACGGTGATTCTGGGTTTCCTGGCCGGACTGTGGTTTGCGCCGCTGGTCGAACAGAACCTGGCCGCCGTGCTCTCGCTGTTCGTCGTCGTGCCGGTTTGCATGCTGATGTTCGCATGGATTTGGCACCTGATGCCCGTCCGGGTCACGCGGCCGTTCGATGGCTGGTTCGCCGCAATCACCATTCCGGTGCTGGTCCTGTCCGCCTGGGGGGCGCTCGCACTCGACGCCCAGTTCGAGCGACTGCTATTCGGCGGCGACGCGCAGGCGTGGTTTCTCGCAACGCTCGGACTCGACTATGACCAACGCAACGCGCTGGTCGTTGGAATAGCCATGGGACTCGCCGTCATTCCGGTCATCTTCGCCATTTCCGAAGACGCGATTCACGGGGTGCCGCGCCATCTGACGACAGGTTCCCTCGCGCTCGGCGCGACCCACTGGCAAACCCTCACGCGCGTCGTCATCCTGACCGCGAGCCCCGGCATCTTCTCGGCCCTGATGATCGGTCTCGGCCGCGCCGTCGGCGAAACCATGATCGTGCTCATGGCCACCGGCAACACGCCGCTGATGGATCTCAACATCTTCCAGGGCATGCGTACCTTCGCAGCCAATATCGCGGTGGAACTCCCCGAATCCGAGCTGGACAGCAGCCACTACCGCCTCCTTTTCCTGGCGGCGCTGGTGCTGTTCCTCATCACGTTCTGCGTCAACACCTGCGCCGAGCTGGTTCGGCAGCGGCTGAGAGCGCGCTACGGCAACCTGTGATGCCATCCGAAGCCACGACAATCCGACCTCCCGGCCCACAGGCGCGGTCGCCAACCAGCGGAACCTTGCCAACGGACTCCAGGAAAGAAGGCTGGTGGAGGTCGGGAGCGCCATGGATCTGGCTGAACGCCATGGCGGTCGGCATCGGCGTCGCCGCCGTCGCGGGTTTGCTGTGTCTGATCGCCGCGCGGGGCCTGGCGCATTTCTGGCCCGCGGGCGTCGCCGTGCTGAGCCTTGCCGACGGCACGGCCGTGATCGGCGAACTCGTGGATATCGAGCACACCGATCCCAGCAGTTTCGAACAGGTCGGCGGACCGAGCGCTCAGCCGATTGAGCGTTGGCTGGTCAAGACCGGCAATCGGCGCGTCAATGGCCCGGACTTCCGCTGGGTACCCGCGGAAAGCGTCGTGGAAAGGACGTTCCCGCATGACGTCGTCGTGTTCGAACGCACGGAATGGGGCAATGCGTACGGGCGCATCTCCGCTGTCTATGAGAACGGATCCCTGGTGGCTGACGGAATCCGGGCATGGGACGAAACGCAGTCCCGTCTCGAGCGCGTGGTCGAACTGCGCGAACACGTGATCGCTACGCAGGCAACGACCATCGACGCGGTCAACTACAAGCTCGAACGCCTGCGCCTCGAAAGGCGCCGGCACGCCCTCGAGGGAACACGCGAAGCACCCGGCCTCGCACGGGAAGAACGCGTACTCAAGGCCACGTATCAAGAAGCGGAGACGCGACTTCGAGCACTTTCCGAAGCCATGCGGCGGGACGCCGTCGAAATCGGCATCATGGACGGTCGCGCCATCGTCCAGCCGTTAAGCGATGTGATACGCGTATGGCAACCCAATGCGATGTCGACTTACGACAAGCTCCTGCATTACATGGAGAGCCTCGGCGTCTTCCTCACCGGAGAACCGCGTGAGGCGAACACCGAGGGCGGTGTTTTCCCGGCCATCTTCGGCACGGTGATGATGGTTCTCCTCATGGCCATAATCGTCGCGCCGCTTGGCGTGGTCGCCGCCGTCTACCTGCGCGAGTACGCCCGGCAAGGTCCCCTCGTCAGGTTGATCAGGATCGCCGTCAATAATCTCGCCGGGGTTCCGAGCATCGTCTACGGCGTTTTCGGTCTGGGCTTTTTCGTGTATCTCGTCGGCGGCACGATCGACGACCTGTTCTTTCCGGAGGCGCAGCCCGCGCCCACGTTCGGAACCCCCGGGCTGATCTGGGCTTCCCTCACCCTAGCCCTGCTGACCATGCCGGTAGTGATCGTATCCACCGAGGAGGGGCTGACCCGTATTCCGCGGACGATCCGGGAAGGCAGCCTGGCGCTGGGCGCCACCAAGGCGGAAACGCTGTTCCGCCTCCTATTGCCGGTGGCGAGTCCGTCGATCCTCACCGGTATAATCTTGGCGGTGGCGCGCGCCGCCGGTGAAGTTGCGCCGCTGATGCTGGTGGGGGTCGTGAAACTGGCGCCGGCGTTGCCCGTGGACGCCATTCCGCCTTTCATCCATCTTGAGCGGAAGTTCATGCACCTCGGCTTTCACATCTATGACGTGGGTTTCCAGAGTCCCAACGTGGAAGCAGCCCGGCCCCTCGTTTATGCAACGGCGCTGTTGCTGATCGTTATCGTCATTGCACTCAACCTGGCGGCCATCACGTTGAGGAGCCGCCTCGAACGCCGCTACGAGATCGCCGAGGCCTGAGTCCCATGCCAGAGCAACACCCGGACAACTGGAACACCTTGCGCGACGGCGAGGCCGGAACTCCCGATGACCTGGCCTTCGACCCGGCCGCCCGCCGGGGCAGCGAACAGCAGCGGGCAGCGGTGCGGGAACAGACCTGCCTCGAGGTGCGCGGCGTATCGCTGTTCTACGGCGAGAAGCAGGCGCTGAACGACATTTCGCTCAGTATTCCGCAGAACCGGGTGACGGCCTTCATCGGACCGTCGGGATGCGGCAAGTCGACGCTGCTTCGGTGCTTCAACCGGATGAACGACCTGATCGACGATGTGGTCGTGACCGGTGAAATTCGACTGAACGGGCAGGACATCCATGATCGGTCGGTCGACGTGGCGCAGCTCAGACGGCTCGTCGGGATGGTGTTCCAGCGTCCGAATCCGTTCCCCAAGTCCATCTACGACAACGTCGCCTACGGTCTGCGGCTGCACCGGGGCATGGCCCGCTCGGAGATCGATGACCGCGTCGAATGGGGACTCAAGAGCGCAGCGCTATGGGAGGAGGTCAGCGACCGCCTGAAGGACTCGGCCCTGGAACTGTCCGGCGGGCAGCAGCAGCGGCTGGTGATTGCCCGGGCAATCGCGGTCGAGCCCGAGGTGCTGCTGCTCGACGAACCCGCTTCCGCGCTCGACCCGATCTCCACGCTCAAGATCGAGGAATTGATCCATCAGTTGAAGAACGACTACACGATCGTCATCGTCACGCACAACATGCACCAGGCGGCACGCGTGTCGGATTACACTGCGTTCCTGTACCTCGGCGAACTGATCGAACACGACGATACCGATACGATCTTCACGACACCCTCGCGGCAGCAGACCGAGGACTACATCACCGGCCGCTACGGTTAGAGATAGGGAATGTCGATGAATCGACACATCTCGGAACAGTACGACAGCGAACTGGAGTCCGTTCGGCTCGGCTTCATGGACATGGGCGGGCGAGTCGAAAGACAGGTCCAGACAGCCACGCGAGCGTTCGTCACGCACGACGCCGAAGCGGCCGAGACGGTTCGGGCGGGCGAGGCGGAAATCAATCAGCTCGAGCGCATTCTGGACGACCGTTGCATCCACATCATCGCGCGCCGGCAACCCACGGCGAGCGATCTGCGCCTGCTCATCACCATCATGAAGGGGTGTATCGATCTCGAACGCATGGGCGACGAAGCCGAAAAGATTGCCCGGATGGCTTCCAAGATCTCTCACCTGCCCTTGCCGGCGGATCAGTACGCGAGCGTTCAGCGGATGCGGGAATCCGTAATCAGGATGGTCGCCGATACGCTCGACGCTTTCGCGCGGCTGGACCTGGATGCGGCGCGTTCGGTCATCAGCGCCGACGCGGAGGTCGACAGGATTTTCGCGGACATTGACGAGTCGCTTTCTCAAGGCCTGCACATGCAGGCCTTGAGCGTGATGCAATCCCTGAACACCATATGGACGGCCCGGGCGCTGGAGCGGATCGGCGATCACGCAAAGAACATTTGCGAATACACCGTCTACCTCATCGAGGGCACCGACGTCCGCCATATGAAGCCCCAGGCCCGAGGGGGCGCGTACGCTCGCGAGTGAGGGCGCCGAAATTCTTCTGGAGTATCATCGCCTCGCACTTTCCGACGCTGGACGACGACGATGAAGCGCGACAAGGAGAAGGTGGTCGACGAGGCGTGGGACGACGAGCAGGTTGCAAGCTTTCTGCGCAAGGTCCCGCCCGATCTTCCGGGCGATCCGGATTTTCATGTTCTCCTGTTCGCATACCGGAGCATGCGGGCCGGCGACTTCGCCCGATTCCTCGATTTCTACGTGGACGCCGGGCGCGACGTGACGGCGAAGAACGGCGACGGCCTCACCGTGGCGCGCTACCTGTCCCGCCACGCCCAGGCCGGGCCATACATCGACCTGCTTGAATCCGCGGCGGCGCGCTCGGGTCAATGAGTCGTCACAAGCTCATCGTGCTCGGGTCGGGACCCGCGGGCTATACGGCGGCGCTATATGCGACCAGGGCCAACCTCGCGCCCGTGCTCATCACGGGGGTGGAGGTCGGCGGGCAACTCACGACCACCACCGATGTCGACAACTGGCCCGGCGACGCGGACGGACTCCAGGGACCGGAACTCATGGCGCGAATGAAGCACCACGTCGAAAAGTTC
Organism: uncultured Pseudomonadales bacterium; assembly: GCA_964518405.1. GTDB lineage: Bacteria > Pseudomonadota > Gammaproteobacteria > Pseudomonadales > Azotimanducaceae > VXNE01. The sequence goes on from CAZFGB010000224.1 coordinate 15,812, forward strand.
GGAACCCTCGTCGTCGACGACCACATCAACGCGGTCGATCTCAAGATCAGGCCCTTCAGACTGGTCGGCGATCGCGGGGAGTACCGCTGCGATGCGCTGATCATCGCGACCGGCGCATCGGCGAAGTACCTGGGACTGCCGAGCGAGGAAGCGTACCTGGGACGGGGCGTGAGCGCTTGCGCGACCTGCGATGGGTTCTTTTTTCGCGGGCAGGATGTCGCGGTCGTCGGCGGTGGCAACACGGCGGCGGAAGAGGCGCTGTACCTGTCGAACATCGCGAACAGCGTGCTCCTGGTGCACCGCCGCGACACGATGCGGGCCGACAAGGTATTGCAACAGCGCCTGTTCGATAAATCGAATGTCAAGTTCCTGTGGCGCCACACGCTCGCCGAGGTGCGCGGCGACGACAGCGGCGTCAAGGCGATCGAAGTGAGGGACGCGCGCAACGGCGCCACCCGCGAGGTGCCCGTGGCCGGCGTCTTCATCGCCATCGGGCATACGCCCAACACCGCATTGTTCGACGGCCAACTCGACATGTCCGACGGCTACATCGAGGTCGCTCGGGGCGCCGACGGCAACGCGACGGCCACGAGCGTATCCGGAGTATTCGCTGCCGGCGATGTGGCCGATCACGTCTATCGCCAGGCCATCACCTCGGCCGGATTCGGATGCATGGCGGCCCTGGACGCGGAGAAGTACATCGACGCGCTATGATCAGCTTGGCCAACCCCGCCATTGCCGACATCGAACCTGCCTTTCCGGATCCGAGGCACGCGGGCCGCGACGGCCTGGTCGCCGTCGGCGGAGACCTGTCGCCGGAACGTCTGCTCAACGCGTACGGGCATGGGATATTTCCCTGGTTCGACGATGATCGCGGGCCGGTGCTGTGGTGGTCTCCCGATCCGCGCGCCGTGCTCACGCCCGCCGACATGAAGATCTCGAGGAGTCTGGCCAAGCGGCTCCGGCGCGGCGACTACTCGGTGACCATGGACACCGACTTCACGGCGGTGGTGGAAAGCTGCGCAGCGCCGCGCAATGGCGGCGGCACGTGGATCACGCCGGCAATGCGCAGCGCATACGCCCACCTGGCAGAGCTGGGTTTCGCCCACTCCGTCGAGACATGGCGCGAGGGCGATCTCGTTGGAGGGCTGTACGGCGTCTCGCTCGGACGCATGTTCTTCGGCGAGTCCATGTTTTCGAGGCGCCCCGACGCATCCAAGGTTGCCCTCGTCCACCTTTCGCGACAGCTCATGGCCTGGAAGTTCGAACTGATCGACTGCCAGATTGTCAACGACCATCTTGCGTCGCTCGGCGCCCGGCCGATGCCTCGCGCCGATTTCCTCGACCGGCTCGCCCGGAATCGGCGTGTCCGCACCCGGCGTCACCGATGGCGCTTCGACGCGTCCGGGAACGATACGTAGCCACGGGACTTCCAGAGAAGGTTCTTCGTTTCTCCGGATCAGGCGGTTGCGACATGGCGACCTGAGTGAGTGACTTGATCGGGCACATCGGGCAAAATTGAACGAATCCCAGAGCGGCGCCATGTGCGTCGGCGGGGGGATCCATCGTGACGGTCCAGCATGGGACAGGTCGCTGAACGCAGGGCAAATGGCAAAAGAAGAACAGATAGAAATGCAGGGCAAGGTGATCGACACCCTGCCCAACACGATGTTTCGCGTAGAACTGGAGAATGGTCACGTGGTCACCGCCCACATCTCCGGCAAGATGCGCAAGAACTACATCCGCATCCTCACGGGCGATACTGTAAAGGTGGAGCTGACTCCCTACGACCTCACGAAAGGCCGTATCACGTTTCGCGAGCGTTAGCCCGTCGCGCCACCCGCGCTCCCGCGATCAAGCAGCTGCCCGAGCCTGACTTCAGGCGGGATGCTTCTCCGGCGCCGTGGCTTCCACCGCAAGGTCGCCGTCCCGGACGGTGACCCGGACCAGACCGCCGCGTGACAGTTCCCCGAACAGGATGTCGTCCGCCAGACGACGCTTGATCTTCTCCTGAATCAGGCGCTGCATCGGCCGCGCGCCCATCTTCTCGTCGTAGCCTTCGCTGGCGATCCATTCGCGCGCCGCTTCGTCCACGTCGAGCTGGACCTTCTTGCTGTCAAGTTGGGCCTGCAGTTCCACCAGGAACTTGTCGACGACCGTCTTGATGACCTCCATCGGCAGCGAGTTGAACTGCATGATGGCGTCCAGCCGATTGCGGAACTCGGGGGCGAACATCCGCTTGATCACCTCCATGGCATCCGTGGAGTGATCCTGCTCGACGAATCCGATGGACGCGCGCGAGGCTTCGCGGGCACCGGCATTGGTCGTCATGATGAGTACGGTATTGCGGAAGTCCGCCTGGCGGCCATTGTTGTCGGTAAGCGTGCCGTGGTCCATCACCTGCAACAGGAGATTGAACACCTCGGGATGGGCCTTCTCTATCTCGTCCAGGAGAATCACGCTGTGCGGATGCTTGGTGACCGCCTCGGTCAGCAGGCCGCCCTGGTCGAACCCCACATAGCCCGGGGGCGCGCCGATCAGGCGCGATACGGTGTGCCGCTCCATGTACTCGGACATGTCGAAGCGCAGCAGTTCGACGCCCATGATGATGGCAAGTTGGCGGCAGACCTCCGTCTTGCCGACGCCGGTCGGACCCGCGAACAGGAAGCTGCCGATGGGCCTTTCTTCGACCTTGAGCCCCGCCCGGGACAGTTTGATGGCCGAGCCGAGCATCTCGATCGCCTCGTCCTGCCCGAACACCACCATCTTCAACTTGTCCTCGAGACCCTTGAGCGCCTCCTTGTCGGACACCGTAACCTGCGTCGAGGGGATCCGCGCGATCTTCGCCACGACCTGCTCCACGTCACTGGCGCCGATGGACTTCTTCCGCTTCGAAGGCGACAGGATGCGTTGCGCCGCTCCCGCCTCGTCGATGACGTCGATGGCCTTGTCCGGCATGAACCGATCGGTGATATAGCGCTCGGCCAATTCTGCGGCGGCACGCAGGGCGCGGTCCGTGTAGCGCATTTCGTAGTGATCCTCGAACCGCGCCTTCAGGCCCTTCAGTATCTTGTACGTATCGTCGACGTCCGGCTCGACGATGTCGATTTTCTGGAACCTGCGCGAAAGTGCGCGGTCCTTGTCGAATATCCCCCGATACTCCTGATAGGTCGTCGAACCCATGCACCGGACATCGCCGGAGGCCAGCAGCGGCTTCAGCATGTTCGACCCGTCCATGACGCCGCCGGATGTCGCCCCAGCGCCGATAATGGTGTGGATTTCATCGATGAAAAGTATGGCGCGCGGCTCTTTCTTGAGCTCGTTCAGGAGCATCTTGAAGCGCTTCTCGAAATCGCCGCGGTATTTCGTTCCCGCCAGCAACGCACCCAAGTCCAGCGCGTACACGATGCTGTCTTCGACGACTTCCGGGACATCCGAATCGACGATCCGCTTCGCCAGCCCTTCGGCGATGGCCGTCTTTCCTACCCCGGACTCGCCGACAAGCAGCGGATTGTTCTTTCGACGGCGACAGAGAATCTGGATGACGCGCTCCAGCTCGTCTTCGCGGCCGACCAAGGGGTCGATCGCCCCGGCGCGGGCGAGATCGTTCAGGTTGCCGGCAAAGGTCTGCAACGCGGTCTGCGGCTTGCCTTCGCCGGACTCGCCGGTCCCCCCCTGCGGTTCTGCGTTGTCCCCTTCTTCGACGCCTTTGGCGATGCCATGCGCGATGTAGTTGACGACATCGATGCGTTCGATGCTCTGCTGCTTCAGCAGGTAGACGGCGGTCGACTCCTGCTCGTTGAAAATGGCTACGAGCGCGTTGGCGCCGGTCACCTCCTTGCGCCCGCTGGACTGCACATGGAACACGGCGCGGCGAAGCACGCGCTGGAAGCCCAAGGTCGGCTGCGTGTCCCGATTCCGGTCCCCGGCGGGAACCAGCGGCGTCGTACTCTCGATGTGCTCGTGCAGGGCGGAGCGCAAACCATCCAGGTCCGCGCCGACCTTGAGCAGGACATCCTTGGCAACGGCGTTGTTGAGGAGCGCCAGCAACAGGTGCTCCACCGTCAGAAACTCGTGGCGTTTCGCCTTGGCGTTCTGGAACGCCTCGGTGATCGTCGCATTCATGTCCTTGCTGAGCAGCATCGCTAATCCGTCATTTCCACGGTGGACAACAGGGGGTATTGGTTTTCTTGGGCATATGCATTGACCTGTTCGGATTTGCTTTCGGCTACGTCGCGCGGGTATATGCCTACGGCCGCGCTACCGGTGGTATGCACCACTAGCATAACCTGCCACGCCTTCTCGTGGTCCATGCCGAAAAAAATCTCGAGGACATGGGCGACAAACTCCATCGGCGTGTAGTCATCGTTCAGCAGGATCACCTTGAACATCGGTGGCCGCTTGAGTTTGGGTTCCGCGGTTTCCGTCTCGACGAGGGTATCGGCGCCGGGCGCCGCGATGCCGCCGCCCACATCGTCGGGGCCATGCCGCTCGAGCTTGTTGAGCCTGAATGCTCCCGAATGATCACCTACCGGATCGCTGCGCTGCGCGATCGGTTCGCGCATCGTGGCCTCGTATGAACCCATCCCTCGATCATTTTCTTGGCGGTCCGCCCGACTGAATCATATATCAAAGGTCCCAGGCATGTCGTCCGGCGACCCCGTCGGGAACGAACGCCGGCGCCTGGAAACTCCCGTCGCTCTTGCGGGGCAGTCTCGCACCGTCGCGCGACGCCACTTCGCGTACGGATGCAGACGCACGGGCTCGGCGATATTCTGAAGCGCGCGCCCGGGTGGTGAAACAGGTAGACACAAGGGACTTAAAATCCCTAGGAGGCAACTCCGTGCCGGTTCGATTCCGGCCCCGGGCACCACGATGCGAGAGACGGACGGCGCCGGGCGTCCACGTGACGCTTGATCAGTCGTCGCCGCGATATCCGTAGGACTCTCGCGCTGCCGTCCGGGAAACCAGTCCGGCTTCTATGTCCGCCCGCACAGCCGCCGCATCCCGGGACCTTGGATCGCCGATGCCTCCGCCGCCCGGCGTTTCGAGTACGAGAATCGCCCCGGCCGGCACGGTTTCCTTGCCTTTGCCCTTCAGCGTTTCCCCGTCCTTTATGTAGACGCGGCCCGCGCGTCCCGATTCGCCGCTCCTTCGTCCGCGGGCCGGATGCTGGATGCGGTCGAACATCTTCGACACTTCGAACGGCGCGCCCCGGGCGTGGCCGATTTCGATGACCTGTCCCAACCCGCCGCGCAGGGCCCCGGGCCCTCCCGAGTCGGACAGGTACTCCTTCCGCCAAATCAGGATCGGAGCGGTCACTTCGTTCACTTCGGTAGGCGTCGTGCGCACACCCGAAGGAAAAGCGGTGGTCGACAACCCGTCCTTGCGCGGCCGCGCCCCGGTGCCGCCGTTGAAGATGGGGTTCGTCACAAAGTCGCCGCCGCCCCAGTTGGCGCCCGCGCCCCGGTCCGCGGAGGAAAGCAGCACCGGGTTCCATATGCATGAAGCGCCTTCGGCCGGCACGGCGTCCGGCAGGATCTGCTCGAGGCAACCGAGGATGACGTCCGGCAGCATCTGACCGAGCGCGTGACGCGCGGACACCGCCGCCGGCCGGCGGGCATGCAGGATGCATCCCGCGGGCGCCGACACGCGCACCGCGCGCAACGAGCCGGCGTTGTTCGGCACGTCGTTGCCGACCACGCAGCGGACGCCGAACGAGGCGTACGCTTCCGTGTAGTTCATCGGCACATTGATTCCGTACCGCGACGGTCCGGACGTGCCATCGAAGTCGACGTGGAGTTTCGAGTCGTCCACCGTCACCGCGCAGGCGATGTGGACCGGCTCATCGTAGCCGTCCACATCCATCTCGTGCCGGAACGTACCGTTCGGCAGGGCCGCGACTTCCTCGCGCATCGCCTGCTCGGAAGCCGCGACGATCCGCGTCCCGACGGCGTCGATCGACTCGAGTTCGAAGTCGGCCATCATCTTGAGCAACCGCTCTCCGCCGGTCTCGTTGCTCGCCGTCAGCGAATACAGGTCGCCTTCCGCCACCACCGGATCCCGCACATTGGCGCGAACGATGTCCATGAGCGTCTGGTTCAATTCGCCGCCGCGAAACAGGTGTCCGATGGGGATATTGATTCCCTCCTCGAATACTTCGTTGGCATCCGGGCCGAAACCACGCCCTCCGACGTCGGCGATGTGACTGGTGCTCGCGAACAGGGCGACCGGGCGGCCGGCAAGGAACACCGGCGTCACCACGGTGAAATCGTTCAGGTGTCCGGTCGCGTGCCAGGGATCGTTGGTCAGCAGGACATCGCCGGGGACGAGCGACGCCAGCGGGTGCCGCGCAAGGAAGTTCCCGACGGACGCCGCCATGGCGTTGACGTGACCCGGCGTGCCCGTGACAGCCTGCGCCAACATCGAACCATCCGTGGCGAACACGCCCGCGGAAAGATCGCCCGCTTCTCGAACCACGGTCGAAAACGCCGTCCGCATGACGGTCTGGGCCTGCTCCTCCACGATGGCGAGCAGCCGGTCCCAGGCAAGTTGGGTTCGAATGGCGTCGAGACCGCTTTCCGGATTCATGCCGAGGTCCTTGTCATGACGATGTCGCCCCTGGGCGAAACGGTTGCCGTGAAGGTCGAAGTCACGATGGTCGTAGTCTGCGCCTCGACGATCATGGCGGGGCCGTCGACGACGGCGCCCGGCGCGAGCGACTCGCGGGCGAAGCGCGGCGCGGTCACGACGGCGTTCAGCGCAGGGTCGTACATGCGCCCCTCGCGGGCGATCGAAGCGGCCTCGACCGGCGCGTTGCCGGCCGCGAAGTCAAACGCCTGCGCGGCGGAACTCAAGGCCAATGTCCAGCTCAGCACTTCGACATCGAGATCCGGAATTACTTGTCCGTAGAGTCTGCGGTAAGCCTCCTCGAAGGCCTCTCGAAGACCATCGGCACGTTTGATTTCGGAGTCCAGCACCACGGCTATTTCGTATCCCTGGCCGACATAGCGCATGTACGCGCGGCGCGTCTCGGCAAGGGGTTCGGAGGTGGCCGATCCGACCACACCCAGCGCTTCGGCGCGCATGTCGGCGTTGACTTCATCGATCAGGGAGGCATCGAATTCCGACAGGCGCATGTACCGGCTGCGCACGACTTCGTACGACACGGGCGCCGCCAACATGCCTATGGCGGAGCCGACTCCGGCGCCGACGGGTACGACCACCGCGTCGAGATCGAGTTTCGAGGCAATCTGAGCCGCGTGTTGCGGGGCCGCCCCGCCGTATGCGACAAGAACGCGTCCGGCAAGTGGTTTGCCCCACTCCGCGGCATGCGCGCGGGCGGCGGCGGACATGTTTTCGTCCACCACCTCGCCGATACCGAATGCCGCGGTCATGGTGTCCAGGTCCAGCATCGATCCAACCCGCTCTTGCACCGCAACGCGGGCAGCGGCGGTGTCCAGCGTCATGGCCCCTCCGCCGAAGCGCCCTTTTTCGAGCCGGCCCATCACGGCATCCGCGTCCGTCACGGTCGCGCTTCGACCGCGGCGTCCATAGCACGCCGGCCCCGGTTCGGAACCCGCGCTTTCGGGTCCGACGCGTATGCGCCCGAGCTTGTCCACCGACGCGATGGAGCCTCCGCCGGCGCCGATTTCCACCATCTCGATCACGGGAATGCGAACCGGCAGACCGCTGCCCTTCCTGAACCGGTAGCTGCGGTCCACCTCGAACGCGCGCGACAACTGCGGCGTGCCGTCGTCGATCAGGCATATCTTCGCGGTGGTGCCCCCCATGTCGAATGACAGTACCCGGTCCAGCTCGCGCTCGGCGGCGATCCTGCTGGCGAGAATGGCCCCTCCCGCCGGGCCGGATTCGACCAGGCGAATGGGAAAACGCGCCGCGGTGGCGACATCCGTCAGCCCCCCGCCCGATGTCATCATCAGGAACGGACAGGTGAACCCGCGCGCCGCAAGTTCCGTCGCGAAGCGGTTCAGGTAATTCGACATCAGCGGCTTCACGTAGGCATTCGCACAGGCGGTGGACAACCGCTCGAACTCGCGTATCTCGGGACAGACCTCGGAGGCGAGCGTGACCGATACCCCGCGCAAGCGTCTCTCGAGTATCTCCGCGATGCGGAGCTCGTGGATCGGATTCGCGTAGGCGTGCAGCAAGCCGACCGCGACGCTCGCCACTTCGTTGTCCTCAAGCATCGGCACCAGCGCTTCCACCGAAGACTCGTCCAGCGGGACGAGGACTTCTCCTTGCGCGTTCATGCGCTCGGTCGCGGCGAACCGCAACTTGCGCGGCACCAGGGGTTGCGGCCGGTCGATATTGATATCGTACTGTTCGAAGCGATTCTCATACGCCATCTCGACCGCATCGCGATGGCCGTCCGTCGTGATCAGCGCCGTCACGGCCCCCGTCCGCTGAATCAGCGCATTCGTCGCAAGGGTGGTGCCGTGAAGAACGACTTCCACGTCCATCGGCCGCCGTTGAGCGAGGGACATGACCTGATCGAGCCCGTCGATCACCGCCCGTACCGGGTCTGCGTAAGTCGTGAGCACCTTGGCTGCATGGTGCCGGCGTCCGCTCCGAAGGACTACATCGGTGAACGTGCCTCCCACGTCCACCGCGATTCGGCAGTCCGGCGCCGCTCGAAGATCATCCATGGCGCGTTGTCTTCACGACTCCATTCAGTGCGAACAACGGCCGTGAATGTCGACATCGATCCCGCGGACCGGAACTCCGTGGACAAGCCTCACGCGCCCACGTGCGCTAGTTGTCGAACATGATGACGCTACGCGCCACTTCTCCGGTTTCGAGGGCCAGCAAGGCGTCCGTGACATCTCCCAGTTCGATGCGACCCGACACCATGTCGTCGAGGTGAAGCTTGCCTTGCAGGTAAAAGTCGACGAAGCGCGGCATGTCGACGCGGAAACGGTTCGATCCCATCGAGGATCCCTGGATCTTTTTCTCCCGCAGAAAATCCGGGCCGTGCAGTTCCACCATCTCGCCTGGCGGGATCATGCCGATCACGGTCGCGGTGCCGCCCGGACGGAGCATTCTGAACGCCTGTTGCGCCGTGACCTTCATGCCGATCGCCTCGAACGAATAGTGCACGCCGCCATCGGTCAGGTCGCGGATCTGCTGAACGACATCGCCCGCGCCGGCATCCACGCCGTCCGTCGCACCGAACTTGCGGGCCAGGTCGAGTTTCGATGCGACCATGTCCACCGCGATGATCCGGCCGGCGCCGGCGATGGCGGCGCCGTTGATGCAGGAAAGACCGACGCCGCCGCAGCCGATGACGGCGACGGTCGCGCCGGGTTCGACGCCAGCGGTGTGGATCACCGCCCCGACTCCCGTCGTGACGGCGCAACCGATCAGCGCCGCGCGATCCAGCGGCATGTCCGGCCGGATCTTCGCGACGGCATGCTCATGAACCAGCATGTTCTCGGCGAACGACGAGAGATTCGCGAACTGCCCGATGTGATCGCCGTGTTGCGACAACCTCGGAAGCTGTCCGGAATCCCGTTGCGCTTCCGGTGCGGGGCACAGGGACAGGTGCCCGGTGAGGCAGTACTCGCAGTGTCCGCAAAACACGGACAGGCAGGTGATGACATGGTCTCCGGGCTTGACGTAGGTGACATTGGATCCAACCGCCTCGACGATGCCCGCCGACTCGTGGCCCAGAATCATCGGCAGCCGGCCAGGATAGGTGCCGTTGTAGAAGTGCATGTCGGAATGGCACACGCCGGCGGCCGCAGTGCGCAACAGGACCTCGTTCGGCCCGGGCTTGTCGATGGTGACTTCCTCGATTTCCATCGGCGTGTTGATTTCCCGCAATACCGCAGCTTTCATGACACCTCCTCATCGACCCGATGCCCGCGCATCTTGGCCGCAGTGTGCCTAGTCCCGCGATAGATTGCCAGACGCCAGGACCACGGCCGCGTCGAGCGCCGCGGCGGCCCCGGAGGCATCGGCCACGCCTCTCCCCGCAATGTCGAACGCCGTGCCGTGATCAACCGAGGTGCGCACAAAGGGGATGCCGAGGGTCGCGGTGACGCTCTGATGGAAATTGTGCACCTTGACGGCGATATGTCCCTGGTCGTGGTAGAGCGCCAGCACAGCGTCGAACTCTCCCTCGATGGCCCGATTGAATACGGAGTCCGCCGGCAGCGGCCCTATCGCCTCGACGCCCGCCGCCACCGCATCCGCCACCGCCGGCCGAATCTCTTCGATCTCCTCGCGGCCGAGCAGACCGCTCTCCCCTCCGTGCGGATTCAACGCCGCCACGGCGATTCTCGGCTTGCGCAAACCCCAGGCCGAGAGAGCAGCGTCCGCCAGCCTGAGTTTGGCCAGAACGTTGGCTCGCACCACGTAGCGCGCCGCTTCGATCAATGACTTGTGCGTCGACAAGTGCACCACTTTCAGGCCCGGCGTCATCAACATCGTGGCGGTCTGGTCCGCGCTCGCGACCCGGGCGAGGATCTCCTGGTGGCCGATGTCATCGACATAGCCCGCCCGATGGATCGCTTCCTTGTGGATCGGACAGGTCATCATCGCCGAGATGCGGCCGGCGAGAGCGTCCGACGCCGCCGCTTCCACCGCCTTGACGGCCACTTCCCCGCACATTGCGGACACGCGCCCCATCTCGAAATCTTCGGGTGCGTCAATGCCGAGGTCGACCAGCGGCCAGGCATCGGCATCCCAGTCGATGTCCCGGACGTCTGCGTAGCGCGCGTATCCGGGGGTTGTCCGCGCAAACTCTGCGCCCAGATCCAGCGACCAGCCGACCCCGTAGAGGACCAGCCGCGCAACGCTGCGGTCAAAAGCGCCGAGCGACTTGACCAGCACTTCCGGGCCGATCCCGGCCGGGTCACCGAGCGTGACGCCGACAACCGGCAGGTCAGGCATCGCCATGACCCGGATTCCCGGACGGCTTGCCGATCGGGTCCACCAGGAGCTCGGTCCCGTCTATACGCAGGCCGAAACCCTCGAGACCGACATAGTCGATCTCGCGGGCCGCGAGAAGCCGGATGCTGGTAAGGCCCAGGCTCTTCACGATCTGGGCGCCGACACCGATTTCGAGCCATTCCGCCTTGCGCTCGCTTTCCCGGGTAGCGAGGGATGCGTGGTCCAGGCTTCCGAGCGGCACCCCGACGAACCCGCTGCGCAGGTAAATCATCACGCCGCCGCCGAGATCGTCGATGCGGCGCAGGGAAAGGTCGAGCAGGCTCGAGTCGTGGTTCGATTGCGGTCCGAAAATATCCTCCACGAGGCGCTCGCGGTGTATGCGGACAGGCACGCTTGCGGTCGGGTCCAGGTGCCCGAACACGAGCGCCAGGTGCTCGGCGTCCTCGAACTTTGTCCGATAGGCATATGCCCGCGCCCACCCGATAGCCGTCTGCACCCGAAACTCGCGCGTCAACTCTATCAGCACTTCGCGCCGCTGCCGGAAGGCGATGAGATCCGCGATGGATATGATCTTGAGGCCGTACTCGCGAGCGAACGTCTTCAGTTCCGCCAGGCGCTTGACGGAACCGTCGTCGTTGACGATCTCCGCGAGCAGACCCACGGGAGGGCAGCCGGCGGCCGTCGCCAGATCGATGGCCGCTTCCGTGTGACCCGAACGGACCAGAACTCCGCCGACGCGTCCGATCAGGGGAAAGATATGACCGGGACGAACGAAGTCGGCGGCGCCGACATTGCTGTTTGCCAGAGCAAGCGCTGAATTCGCCCGCTCTTCGGCCGAGATCCCCGTGGACAGGCCGTGCCTGTAGTCCACGCTGACCGTGAACGCGGTCGAGAGCGGCGCATCGTTGCGCGCCACCATGGGCTCGAGATGCAGGCGCTTCGCGTCGTCGGCGCTGAGCGGCGCGCAGAGAATCCCGCTCGTATGGCGAATCATGAACGCAACCCGCTCAGGAGTCGCTTTTGACGCCGCCATGATGAGGTCGCCTTCGTTCTCGCGGTCATCGTCATCCACCACGACGACGAGTTCACCCGCTTCCATGGCGGCGATGGCGTCCTCCACTGTGTCGAATGCTTCGGCCCCGGCGCTCACGGCATGTTCGATTTGCTTTGACGCCTCCAGAGTATCACTCTTGATCCGGTTGAGTCTGAAGGACGAACGATTCTCGATGGACATTACGCGAGTGACGCTTGACCCCCGATTTGCGGTCGGCGACGTCAGCCCACTGATCTATGGGGGTTTCCTGGAACACCTCGGCCGCTCCGTCTACCAAGGCGTCTACGACCCGGACTCCCCCCATGCCGACGAGGACGGCCTCCGCTCCGATGTCATCGCCGCCCTGGACGAACTGGCCATGACCATCGTGCGTTATCCGGGCGGCAACTTCGCCTCCGGCTATCGCTGGCGCGACGGCATCGGAGACAAGGCCTTGCGGCCGACCGTGCGCGAACTCGCATGGCAGAGCATCGAGACGAATCAGTTCGGGACCGACGAATTCATCCGGCTCTGCCGCAAACTGGATTGGACGCCCATGCTCGCGGTCAATCTCGGCACAGGCACTCCGGAGGAAGCTCGCGACTGGGTCGAGTATTGCAACGCTCCCACCGGCACGCTGTTCGCGGATATGCGAGCCGCGAGCGGCTCCGAAGCGCCCCACGCCGTACCCGTTTGGTGCCTCGGCAACGAAATGGACGGACCCTGGCAACTGGGCCATGTGCCCGCGGGCGAATACGCCTTGCTGGCGCGTCAGGCCGCCAGGATGATGAAGGCTTGCGACCGGAACATCGAAACGGTTGCCTGCGGATCATCCGGTCCGAGGATGCCGACCTGGCTCGACTGGGACCGCACCGTACTGGAAACCGCGGGCGGCGCGGCCGACTACGTCAGCCTGCACCGGTATGTCGGCAATCCGGACGGCGACAGTGCCAACTACCTCGCCATCGGCCGCAGCATCGACCAGCAAATCGAAGCCGTCGACGCCTGTTGCAGATTTGTCCAGGCGAAGACCAACAGTCGTGATCGCGCATTCCTGTGTTTCGATGAGTGGAACGTCTGGTACCGCACGCGAAGCCGGAGCGACACCGACGGACGCGGTCGTTTCGCCCCGCCCCTCCTCGAAGAGCGCTACAACCTCGAGGACGCCCTGGTGGTCGGCGCGTTCCTGATGAGCTTCATCCGGCATGCGGACTGCGTGAAGATCGCCAACCTCGCGCAACTCGTGAACGTCATCGGGCCGTTGCTGACCGATGGCGACGCGCTGCTGAAGCAGTCGATCTTCTACGCCTTCAAGCTGTTCTCGGACCGCAAGGGCGGCACCGCCCTGTCCGCGCACATCGACGGTCCGGGCTATCAGAGCGAATACGGCGCGGTGCCGTACCTCGACTCGGCCGCAACTGTCGAAGATAACTCATTGAATATATTTGCCATGAACCGTCACACCTCCGAACCGCTTCCGCTCGTCATCGAACTCGGCGGGATGGAGATCTCACACGTCGACACGAGCGAGATCGTGCACACGCCCTCCCTCGATGCGGAGAACACCTTCGAGACGCCGAACACGGTGACATCAAGACCGTTCGAAGGCTGGTCCACACGGGACCAGGTAGTCGCGGAGCTGCCGCCGCATTCCCTGGTGGCGACGACGTTTCGACTCGCCTGAGCGGCGGGCTATCCGAGCGGCGGCAGCGCGACCGCGAAACCGGTGATGAGCCGACGAAACGGCGGGCTGCGGAAATCCGGGGGCGCGCGATGCGTCAGATCGCGCCTTGCTCCTTCAGGGCCCGCACATCCTGTTCGCTGTGACCGAGAAATTCGCCGTAGACGGCGATGTTGTCCTGGCCGAGTTTGCGCGGAAACTGCGGTGTCGGCGGCTTCACATCCCGTATCCTGAGCGCCGTCGTCGGCACCACGACATCGCCGAACACCGGATGCCGGGCCCGATGCAATGCGCCGCGCGCGTGCAGGTGCGGGTCGTTCACCACGTCGTCCAGGGATTGCACGGGCGCGCAGGGCACGCCGCCCTGTTGGCAAAGCCGGAACACCTCGTCCTTCGTCAGGCTCGATGTCCACGCTTCGACGGCGGCGTCCGTGTCTTCCATGTGCTCGGCGCGGGTGGCCTTGTCCCCGAACCTGGGGTCGTCCAGAAGTTCCGGGCGGCCCATGAGTTCCGTGAGCTTGCGCCAGTGCCCATCCCGCACGCAGATGATCGCGACATGGCCATCGGAGCACGGATAGAGGTTGTAGGGCGCGACGCCCAGGGCCTGGTGTCGGTTGCCCGTGCGCGGGGGGTTGGTGGCGCCGAAGCGGTAGTAAGCCCCCAACGCCGACGCCAGCGTCGGCAACACGGAGTCCTGCATCGCCACGTCGATGACCGCGCCCTTCCCGGTCTGCTCCCGGCGGTACAGGGCGGAGACGATGGTCGCGTAGAGGTGTATGCCGCCGAGCATGTCACATAGCGCGGGTCCCGATTTCAGCGGCGGTTCGCCATCGTTGCCGGTGATGCTGACGACGCCGCTCATGGCCTGCACGGTAATGTCCATGGCCAGGTAGTCCCGGTGCGGACCGCTGCTTCCATATCCGGTCGAAGCGGCATAGACCAGGCGCGGGTTTTCCTTCAGCAGCGCATCCGCGCCGACGCCGAACTTGTCCATGGTGCCCGGACGGAAGTTCTCGAGCAGTACGTCCGCCCGCTTCGCCAGGCCGACGACCAACGCCCGCCCCGCCTCCGACTTCAGGTTGATCGTGATGGTTTCCTTCAGCCCGTTCAGCATGGTGAACGGAAAGCTCTCCGAGCCCGTCGCGCCCCGCAGTCCCTCTCCGAGAGGGGATTCGACCTTGATGACCCGGGCGCCGGCCATCGCCAACAGATAGCCTGCATAGGGACCGTTATAGATTTGACCGAAGTCGAGGACCGTCACACCGTCAAGCGGCTGTTCACCCACGTGATGCTCCCATACGAATACCGTGCAAAAGTATGCCACGAAGCCCCGCGGGCACGGCGGGAGGCGCCTCGCACCGCGTATAATCCGCGTCCGCGCACCCGTAGCTCAACTGGATAGAGCACCAGGCTTCGAACCTGGGGGTTCGGGGTTCGAGTCCCTGCGGGTGCGCCAACCGCGCGCTACTCAAGGTGTGCTGTATGGTCGGCCCTTCGCGGTCGACAGAAAGGCACCCAGCAATCGCTCGAGATCGGCGGCCGCCTGTTTCAGCGCGGCATCGATCTCCGCGCCCGTGATCGGTCCGTCTCCCCGACCCGCCGCCGCGTTGACGACGAGACAGACGCCCGCATAGGGGATGTCCAGTTCCCTGGCCAATGCCGCCTCCGGCATGGCCGTCATCCCTACGACGGTGCAGCCGTCACGCTCCATGCGGTCGATCTCGGCGGCGGTCTCGAGCCTTGGCCCCTGTACGCACCCGTATACGCCGCTTCGATGCAGCGCCCCCGATAGATCGCACGTGTCCGCAGCCAAGAGCAATGCTTGCCGAATGCCCGCATCGAAAGGCTCCGTGAAATCGACATGACGAATCTCGCCGGGATCGACGTAGGTGTGTCGCCGACCCCAGGTGTAGTCGATGATCTGGCGCGGGATCAGGAGCTCGGCGTCGCGAAGATTCGGCGCTATGGCGCCGACGGCGTACGTGGCCACGATGGCATCGGCCCCGAGTTGCTGCATCAGCCAGATGTTCGCGCGATAGTTGATCAGGTGCGGGGCGAGTCCGGGAGGCTTGCCGTGGCGAGACAGAAGGAGAATCTCTCCCGAATCGGCGGAGGCAACGTCCGGGATTGCCGAGGCGGCACCATAGGGCGTCGCCGCCGAGTCGGCGGCGGGACGCCAGCGCGTCCCGATGCGTTCCAGCGGTCGGCTGCCCGTACCGCCAATGATGGCAAGCTTCACCGCGCCGCCTCTTCCTCGTCGGGAAGCGCGTATATCCCGCCCAGATTCCGATACCAGCCGCCGCAGTCCATTCCGCCGCCGATGAGGTAGCGGTCAGGCGCATCGAGGGCCGCATAGTCGGCCGAGAATGTCCTTCCCGCGACCTTCTTGTTCACGAGCACGGCCGAATATACGCGCGCCGCGCCGGCTCGGACCACCCTCTCCACGATACATTCGAGCGTGGTTCCCCTATCTAGGACATCGTCCGCGAGCACGACAACTCGGGCCTTGACATTGCGCGCGAGGTTGACCCGCACCTCGAGTTCGCCGCCTTGAGGCGCCTCCACGTTGTCGGACGCCGCCTTCCCGCCCTGATAGCGCACCGCGTGGACATAGTCCAGCTCCAGCGGGAAGGCGAATCGCCGCATCAGCGCGGCCGTAAACGGCAGACCCCCGTTCATGACGCAGACCAGGATCGGGTTCGCATCCTGCAGCTCGAGCGCCATCCGCACCGCGAGTCGGTCGATGGCGAAGTCCACTTCCGCCTCGTCGTACAGGCGCTCCGCGCCTTTCGGGATGTCCGGCGGATCGACGTTCTGCATGCCGGTCGTTTGTCGCGAGTCGAGGCAGCCCGCTAGGTCACCGTAAACGTGATCCTTCCGAGCACCCCGTAGTCGGCGACATACTCTCCAGGTTGCGCGGGCTGGATTCCGCCGACAGCGCCCGTGATCATCAGCATGCCGTCCTCCAACGGCCGACCGAGTTCCCGCGCCAGCGATGTCATCCAATCCAGCGCCGGGAGCGGACCGCCGAGGGCCTCGCGGAGCGGTGCCTGCGTTACGGTCTCGCCGTTCCGCGTAAGGGTGACCCCCAGATCGCCATAGTCATCGCGGACTTCCGCCTGTTCGCCGGTAATGAACCGGTAGGCGGCGATGTTGGTGGCGGCCATGTTGATTCCGGTGGCGTCCTGCTGGCTGGCCCACGCGGCACGCGGAACCTCGATGACGGGACCCGCAGTCCTGGCATTGCCGTCAGCGTCGATCACAACCCCGATCTCGCACTCGAGCATGATCCCGGGACCGCTAGAGAACGACGTCCCCGACTGCATGCGGCCCGAGCTGTAGAGCACGCCGATAAGGGGATGGTCGATACCGAATTGCGCTTGACCCGCGGGCGCCGTGAGCCCCGCCTTGTAGCCGGCGATGGCGCCTCCCGACACCGCCTGCACGACTTCCGCCTGCATGGCGTAAGCGTCGTCCAGGCTCAGGTTTCCGGGCATGGGGGGAAACGTGGTCCGATCCCTGATCGCTCGCGCCAGGTTCTCGACAAGTTCGCTCACGGATATCTCCTCAACAGATCTCTCGCCGGGAATGATAGCCGCCCACGCATCGCGCGGGGGAGATTGGAGGGATCAAGCGCGAGTAGCCTATCGCCGCCAACCCTCATCGCACTGCGGATCTTCCACGTTGATCGGCACTGCGTGCCGTTCTACGGCGCGAGATCCTAGTGTTCCGTCAAGTCTGAAGATGCGAGTGTAGCTGCGAGGGATTTTTGGTTCCTGGCGAGGCGCGACGACGCCGTGTGGCAGGCACCACACAAGGAGGAGCAACAAAGTTCAGGGGGCAAAAAGACCCGCAGATTCCCGCAGATTTGGGCTTGACGGAGCACTAGATTGCGTTCGTCGCGCGCAGCCGCTCCCACTCCATCTTGAGCCAGGGCGTATAGCTCTCCGGATCTTCACGCAAACTGGCATCCAGGTCGGTCGGGGCGATCCAGCGCCAG
>CAZFGB010000225.1:0-12292 GCA_964518405.1 uncultured Pseudomonadales bacterium
CGGCTCGGCTCGGCTCGGCTCGGCTCGGCTCGGCTCGGCTCGGCTCGGCTCGGCTCGGCTCGGCTCGGCTCGGCTCGGCTCGGCTCGGCTCGGCTCGGCTCGGCTCGGCCAGTGATTGTGTGGTCATTTCGCGCTTGTCAAGTCTTTTGGAAACCTCTTCTTGCGGAACCCAGTATCTTGGAATCGCTACGGATTCCGGGTTCGACTTCTCCTCCACGGTCATGGGGCGCGTTTTACCGCCTTTGATTTCTCGCGCGGAGGCGCCATCGAATGTGGCGAAGCGGTGGTCGTACTGATGGAAGAGCTTGGCCTCGTAGAGTGGCACATAGCGATCCTCATCCCGCACGAACACATTGCCGTCGAGTTCCCATCCCTCGTTTTCCAATTGAGCGCGGGTGCGAAACAGGTACGAGTCAGTATTCATCATGAACATGAGCTTGAACTTTACGCCCCAAGGATTCTCCTCGGATTCGGATCCATTGGCCTCCTTCCAGAATACGCCAGCGCGCTCGTACATCTTGCGGGCGATTTCCTTATCGCGTCGTGTGCGGAAAATCGGACAGGTGCGCGTGTTGGGCTTGAACAGCGAGAAATCGTCCGCAGAAAGCGTGAATCGACGTTCGCGCTCCTTCAGTTGCTCCACCTGGTGCAGGAAGAATGCGAATTCGGCCTGCGGCGCCGGACGGTCCTTGCCGCTCAGCGTGAGCAGGCAGAATTTGATGCGGCTATCGATGCCAGGAAAGACCTTCTCCCGATTCTCGAAGTCGAACAGGCTGACAAGACGTTGTTGGTTGATGAGATTTGCAAAGAAGTACTGATTAAACGAATCGGTTGCGATTCCAGTTGGAACGATTATCCCGACCCTGCCTCGACCAGATACGAGTTGTTGTGCCAATTCGGCAAAAAGCGGGGCACTGTTTAGTCGGCCGAAGCTGGTGGTTGGAAACCGACCGGATTGATGGATGAAATTCTGTGTGCTCTCCATGGCCCTCTTAGCAGATTGGAATGAGGCATGGAGAGAGGGATTTGTTTCGGAAAGTTTCTTGATGGCAGCGTTTCTTGCGGCCATCGTAGGCTGATCCGCAATTGAGCGATCCCTTGGCGCGAAATACTCTCGCGGGTCAAGCTGGACTTGATCCCACGGAGGATTGCCCAGCACCGCATCAAAGCCGCCATCCTGCATAATCTCGGCGAATTCGATGTGCCAGTGCAGAAACTGATTTTCTTTGGCAAGCACTCGAGCAAGCGACTCCACTCCGCGGCGCTTCGGCATGTCCCCGTCCAGCCGCTTGATGTCTTGAGTGTGCGGTATGACCTCTAGGTTTTCTCGCGTCTTCGGCGCGAAATATGCGCCCACGAATAGATTGGCCCGCAACGTCTCACGGGCTCTCGCCTTTTCATGTAGCCCTGCCCTATAGGCCTTGCGCTTACGCTCCACCTCATCGAGCGTGTCCTCGGGCATGGCATCCAGATCGAGACCCGCCACGGCCACGTCCAGCACAGCGTCGTGGTCGAACAGGCCGTGCTGATCGGGTTGGCGGTTGCGTTTCTTGAGATCCTGGCACACCGCCTTGTCATCGCCGGTCAGAGGCTTATAGGCGTCCGTGGGAATGCCGTTCGCCATGATCTCAGGATCGAGTATGCCGACCAGGCTGTCGCCCTGAAGAATGTGGGAATCAAGGAAGGTGAGCGGTTTGCCGGGTTCCACCGTCTCCATCCAGAGCGCGGTCTTGCAGAGCTCGACGGCAAGCGGATTGCGGTCCACCCCGTAGATGCAGTGTTGCACCACCTCGCGCAGCGCGTGCTGCCGCGCAGCCTCGTCGGAGCTGTCGTCGCCGGACTCGATGCGTGCGATTTCGGCTGCGAGACGGCGTGCGGCCGCCAACAGAAAGTGTCCAGATCCGCAGGCCGGATCGACGATCCTCAAGTTCAGAATGGCGGCAAGCGGATCTTCCCGCCGGGCGGCCAGGGCCTGCGAGATGACCGGATCGAGCGTGGAACGGACGAGTTCGCCCACCAGGGTCGGGGGCGTGTAGTAGGAGCCGGTCAGCTTGCGCTCGGATCCTTTGGCTTTTTCCCCGCCGCCGTCGCCGGCGAAGGCGAAAGCCCACGGCGAAGCGTCCACGTCGATGACGGGCCGAAGCTCCAGAAGGCTCTCGTAAACTGATCCGAGTTCCTCTGTGTCCATGTCGCGGTAGTTGACGCGGGCGAGCGTGTTGCCGGAGCGGAAGAACGCGAGGGTGCGTATCGCTTCCAGCAGGTGCTCGTTGGCAATGGCGGCCGCGTCGAGGTCGGGGCATTCGTCGCTGCGGAAAAGACCTCCCAGGGCGGGCAGACCCAGGCCGGGAGCGCCCTCGGCGAGCGCCCCGAACGCGATTTTGAGCCCCCGCCAGAGATCGGCATGGCGGTCGAAGTGGCGCCTGCGCAGAGCCCGCTCGCGCAGGCGCGACAGGGCATATCCTTCGGAGTAAACGACGCGCTGCGAGTCCGTTGCCGAAGGGAGGTGAAGCAGGTTGCGTTCCTCGGCGGTAAAGAGGAAGAGCAGGCGATAAACGAGGCGAAGTAGCTGTTGGAAATAGCGCTCGGGCGAAAGCGCGCCATTCTCCAATTTGTCTCGAAGCCGAACGTTCGCGGGGTGCTGCAGAAACCCGTTGCCGAGCCGCCGCAGGGTGCGGGCAACCCCGTCGCGCAGGTTTTCGCGAACGCGTTCGCCGGTCTCGTGCGCCTTGGCCCGCCAGGATTCGATGATGCAACTCGACGGCTTGTCGTCGGCGGGTTTCAGGCGGCTCGCATGGGCGGTGAGCCACAGCGCGGCAAAGTCCGGGTAGAGTTCCTCCGCGAAAATCAGATCCAGGTCCGCTTCGATGTATGAGGGCCGCGTGAGGCTGGCGTTGTCGCGCAGCAGCCTGAGCTTCGAGCCGTTCGAGACCAGCCCCCACAACGCCGCGTCCTCCGCGTTGAGGTACTCCTGCATCGTGCCGTGCGCGGCCTGCCGGCGGCCTTCTTGGCCGAGGCGGATATCGGCCTTGTCGAGGTCGAAATCCTGGGTCAGCAGCAAAAGGGGCACGGCGCCGCCGAATGCGCTGTGTGTCAGCTTGAATACCCGCTCGTCCAGCGTCGCGCTTCCGGAGGCAGCCAGGTCGTCGTAGCCGAGCAGCGAGCGCAGGAACGGGGCGAGCCACTCCTCGACGCCAACCGTGGACGCTCGCAGATCGGTTCGCGGGCGGCGCTCCGCATAGCGGCTGTAGAGATCGTTGCCGATGCGCCAATACCGCGCGAGTTCCTCCTTGATCGCGAGCGAACGGGACAGCCCATAATCGGCGCCGGCCTGTTGCGGAGCTTCCAGTGCGGCAACGGATTGGAGAAACTCCGGAGGCAGGATGCCGCCCTCGATCTTCAGCGCCGTGAACCCGCGGCTTCTTCGTGCGCCGGACACAGTCAAAAGCTCGCCATGGGCAGGAAGACATAGACGCCGATCTTGTCGATCGGCACTGCCGGAACCACGTTGTAACGCAGCCCCCTGGCGTCGCTAGCCTCGCGGATGCGGCGATGGTCCGCGAGCAGGCGCGCGGCTTGCTCCTGGGCAACACGCTCGAAGGCGTTCTCCAAGGCGGGCAAAGATTCCAGCGCCTGCCGAATGAAGTGGGACTTCTGGCCGTCGGGCATGTTGCGGCCCGGTTCGAGCGACAGCAGCGACAACGCTTCGTCGTCGGTCAGAAGCTCGGTCGCGTCGGCTCCCCTGACGGCGAGGGCGAGGCATTCCTCGGCGAGCAGCGAGCGCAGGGTGGCATAGCGGCCATCGGAGTCGCGCCGTTCGATCTCGATCTGGCTGCGCAACCGCAACAGAAACAGTACGGTCCGGACATCGACCCCCGGGGTGAACACGGCGCTACAGCGCGCGCCGATTTCCGGCGTGTCGGCGTCGAGCGCCCGCTCGGCGACGTGGTCCGCAAGCGCGGCGACCAGCGGATGGGCCCGATGGACGTAGGCCGCTCCGGCTGGAGCGGGCTGCCTGAAGGCGATGTTCGCCGCGCCCGAGAATCCGATCGCATCGAGCCGGTCCTGGAGCGGCTTGGGAAGATGCGCGGCCGGTAGCCGGAAATGTCCGTCACGCTTGTCGAGCGGCGCGCCGAGACGTTCGGCCGACAGGCGAACGAAGCGGGCAACATCGTCCGGACCGCCCAGCGCCGACACGGCCTTGCGCCATTCGGGCAGCACGTCGTCGGGCGTCAGGCGCCGTTGCGCGAAGACCGTGCGCGTCATCCGGTTCGTCGCAGTCTGCCAAGCGTCGTCCACCTCGGCCTCGGTGTCGCCGAAATCGAACGCGGCCTGCGCGGCCCGGGAGTGGGAGCCGCCGTGAAGCAAGACGGCCTTCATGATGGCGTCCACCACCTTGTTGTTGTCGGCCGGGAGCGGAACGGACACGCCCAGTTCCATGCGGATCTTCTCGGCCTTGCGAAGGATCACGCGAAGCACCGCGCCGTCCACCGGATTGTTCTCGCCGTAGAGCATCAGCGCCCGAACGATGGGGGATGCCTGTCCGAAACGGTCCGCCCGGCCCTCGCGCTGCTCGTGGCGGGTGGGGTTCCAGGTCAGGTCGTAGTGGACCACCGCGTCGAAGTGGTTCTGCAGGTTGACGCCTTCCGACAGGCAGTCGGTGGCGACCATTACGGGGGCGATGTTTTTCTCCAGGCCTCCGAGCGCCTCGACACGTTCCTCGCGCTGGTCGGGCGTGAGTTCCCCCGTGACCACCAGGACGTGCGCTTTCACGGCTGTCAGGGCGCGTTTCAGTTCGTCGCCGAGATAGTGCGCGGTGGCGATGTAGCGGCAGAAGACCACCGGGCGGAATCCGTCGGCCACAAGCTGCGCAATCTCGTCGATGAGCGTCTTGAGCTTGGGATCGTTGCGCGGACCTCGCAGCGCGTCCGCGCGGTCGATGAGTTCGCGCAGCGCTTCGGCGTCCTCCGAGTACTCGACGGTGCCGGCGGGCACGCTCTCGGCGAGCGATAGCGAGTCGTCCTCCGTTTCGTCCATCACCGTTTCGGCCGCCTTTCGGTCGAGACTCTCGATTTGCGCCCGCTCCGTCTCGCCCTCGGAGGCCTGCAGGCGCGTACGCAGCGCAAGGGACGCGGACGCGGGGCTGGAGGAAGCACAGCGCAGCAAAGCCAGCGCGGCCCACCAGGACATGCGCTGCTGCAGTTTCGTGCCGCCCTCCGCGCGCCGGACCATGGTTCGAGCGTAGGCGAGCACATCGTCGAACAGGCGGCCCCAGTCGCCCGTCAGCCGGTAAGTGGCTTCGCGGCTTTCGCGAACCGGAAAGCCGGCGTCGTCCTTCCATTCGGCGATGTCGCCCCGGCGGCGCTGCACAAAATGAAGCGCGAGCCGGTCGCGCAGGCGGCGACGAAGGTCGCCATCGGGCATTTCCGCCAACTCCGCGAACTTCGGATCCAGCAGGCCCAGCAGGTTGTGAAACGCCGTGTCGTCACCCGAATGCGGCGTGGCCGTGAGAAAGACCATCCCGCGCCTGGGCTCGCTGTCCGCCAAACCCTTGAGAAGCTGGTAGCGTTGGTGACGGGTGTTCGTGTTCGCCCGCACGCAGGCGTGGGCTTCGTCCACGATAACGAACTCGGGACAGGCCCGCAGGAAGTCGCTGCGCCGCCGGTCGGACTTGATGTAGTCGAGGGAAACGACCGTGAAGGGATAGACCTCGAACACCGACTCGTCCGGGCGCAGGCCGCGCTCCAGGCGCGTAGCGGTTCCCGTGCGCACGACCTCGGCGTCGATGCCGAACTTTTCGGACAGCTCCTGTTGCCACTGCTCGCACAGGTGCGGCGGGCAGATGACCGCAAGCCGCTCGATCTCTCCGCGGTCGAGCAGTTCCCGGGCGATCAAGCCGGCCTCAATGGTCTTGCCGATGCCGACATCGTCGGCGACGAGCAGCCGGATCGTGTCGAGCTTAAGCGCCATGAGCAGCGGCACAAGCTGATACGCGCGGGGTTCGACGTTGAGGTTGCCGAAACTCCGGAACGGTCCGGCGCCGGCGCGCAATTTGAGGCGCAGCGCGTCCCGCAGGAGAAGGGCCGCGTCGTGCGAACCCGGCTTGCCGGGATCCGGCAGGTCGAACGTGGCGGGCGCGGGCGCTTCGGGTTCAAGCGGAAGATAGATGAGCGTTGCGTCGGCTTCCGCTCCGCCGAGCGGTCGGAGCTTCAGGAGATCTTCGCGAGTCTCCGGCAGCACGACCCATTCCCTGTCGCGCGCCCTGACCAGATCTCCGGGTTTGAACGCGACCGGAGCCTCCGTCGCCATGTCGGGCATCAGCCGTTCCCGCTCGTTGTTGAAGCGCCCGGCCCGAACACCCAGGCGTATCGGTCGACGATTTCCGGCCAGGACGACCGGTCGGCCGGGAAGCGCACCACGGTGTAGCCGGCATCCGCGAGGCGGCGGTCGATGGCTTCGTCGGCGCTGTCCCGAAGCGTCGCTTGGTGTTGCGGACCGTCAACGTAGACCAGGGTCTGCGAATCGGTGTAGGCGAAATCGGGGCGGGTCGCATAGATTTCCAGCAGCGGCTGAGCCTTGTCCGGCAAGCGATAGCCATTGGACTCGATGTAACGCAGCCACGCCTTCTCCAGGGAGGACGATGAGACGTTCAACAGTTCGTCGTAGCTGTCGCCGGCGGCAACTTCGTGTTCCAGGCTCTTGCGCGAGCTGCGCGTGAACCGGCAAAGCAGTTCGAGCATCTCGCCGTCTTGCCGGTCGATGAGGGGATGCTCCGGCTGGTTGTAGTAGCTCAACAGGCAGCGGTAGCAGCCGGCTTCGCAGTCGTTGTCGAGATTCTCAAGGTCGCCGGATCCGGACCACTCGCCGGACTTCGAGGAGTAGTGGCAAACTTCCAGCGCCCGGCGGGCGATGCGCTCCAGGGCCCCGGGGTCGCTGGCCAGGCGCGTCAGGACGCCCGCGCCGCCCTCGGCAGCCTCGTAAAGCAGGACCGTCGCGCGGTTGTCCCTGTCGGGCAGGGGCTCGACGGCCAGTTCCGCCTCCTCCAGTTGAAACTCCTGCTCGATGCCCCGCTTGATGGCGTACTGCAGCGAGACCATGGCGGTTTCGGACAGATCGACCGTGGGACGGAGGACGAGGACGTTTCGGGTGTCCTCGACGAAGGGGGTGATGCGCTCGATCGTCTTGCCCTCGCGCACGGCGTCGTCCTCGGCGTCTGTCGGCGCCTGGGCATCCTTGCTCCACTCGCCGGTGTTGGTGTCCACGCTGAAGCCGTACACGGTTTTCTCCTTGCGCCGCCGCCAACCGAGGTTGATGCGCCACAGCGTGGCCGCCGGGCCATAGCGGAGTTCCATCAGCGTTTCGCCGTTCTCCTCGACGGCAATTCCCTCGGCCCGCGCCCGGCCATTCTCCTCGCTGAACCGAAGGGTCGTGATCATCTCGTAGCCCTGCCGCTGGCGTTCCTCCTCGTCCGAGGTGATGCGATTCGCCCGCTGGGTCGAGACCTGCTCGATTCGGTACAGATTCGGAACGATGCGCCCGCCGTCGAGACGGTCGTCGCAACTGGCGCAGCGCTCGTAGTCCTTCTGGTCCCCGAAGTGCCCGTAACCGCAAGCGGGACAGAGGCGGGCCGCCTGCACGGGGAGCTTGGCGGATGCCGTCACTCCGCCCTCGTCGCGCACCGAGAGAATGGCGCGCCGCACCCGGTAGGTGCTGCCTTCGTGGTAAATGATCGACTGAGGGCCGAACTCGGTGAGCCCCAGGAAACGCGGTCGGCTGAGGAACGAGTCGCGGGCGACCTTCTCCCTCCGGCCGGGGACAAACGCCATCAGCGGCAGACGCGGAAAGTTGTAGCCGGGCAAGAAACCCTCGGCCGCCAGATAGCGGTAGGTGTAGAAGTCCGAGTTCATGGTCGGCCTGCTGTCGAGGAGCAGGTTCTGCTGCGTGTATGCCTCGTCGTAACGTGTCTTGGCCTCCCTGCGTTCCCGTTCGGTCGCGGCGGCGTTGTTGACGACATCGTTGGCGTACTTCATCTGGTTCGAGGTCGCGCGGAACAGGGAACGCCAGCGGTCGAAGGAACCGTGAAAGCGTCGTTCGGCGGAGTTCATCGCGCTCTCGAGCCACGTTTCCGTGTACCAGGGCGCGGCCTGCCCGGAGAGGTCGGATGCGAGGGTGGACAAAATGCGCCTCCCCCGCTGCCCGGCAGCGGTCACGGCGCGGTCGGCGCCCAGTTGCAGTGCGACCTCCTCGTGCACGGGCAGGCTGTCGGGCTTGTCCATGTCGAGCACGTCGCGCACGGAATAACCGAGCTTTACGCCGGTCTCCGCGAGCCAGACGGCTTGCAGGTGGCTGCGTATCAGGTCCTCGTTGGCGAGATCGATGTTGGGCGGATTGACCGCGCCGGCCACCATGCGTGTCGGATCGGAGAAGAAGTACTGGTCGTGCGGCGACCTCGCCGCGCAATAGGTGACCACCAGCGCCGGCTGGCCGCTGCGTCCGGCGCGTCCGCTGCGCTGTGCGTAGTTCGCCGGAGTCGGCGGCACGTTGCGCATGTACACCGTGTTGAGCGTGGAGATGTCGACGCCGAGTTCCATGGTCGGCGAACAGAAAAGAATGGGCAGCCCGGCGGGCTCGACCTGGCCGTCGACGACGCGCTCGCCCTCCAGTCCCTTGCGGAAACGCGCCTCGCGCTCTTGGCGCACGTCGGCGTCGACCTGGGCGGTGTGTTCGCGCGCCTCAAGCTGGTGCAGCAGGCGGTCGTCGCTGACGAGGAGACCCGCGACGTTCCGGTAGAGGCTGCGGAAAAAAGCGTTGGTCGGCGTGCGGTCTTCGGGGGTCTCGCCGGTCAGGCGCCATTCGAGCACCGAGCCGTCGATCCGGTAGCCGGTGCGCTCGGAGTCGAGGTCCGCAGGCTCGACATAGCCGTAGGTCGTCAGCACGCTCAGCACGTCGTCGATGAGATCGTTGTACACGCCCTCGTCGAACCTGGACGGATAGCACGGATTGTCCGCTCCCCAGAACGCCTGGGACTTGATCTTGCGGCCGAACGCGGAGCGGTGGGAGACATGGAGGGTGCGGAACTCGTCCCGGCGGCCGCTGCGGCTCGGCCTGGGGACCATGAAGGCATGCGTAAACAGGCGTTCGTCCTCCGACAGGCCCCAGGGTTCCCTCAACTCGTTATAGCTCCGATTGCGTATCCGCTCCTGAAAGTTCGGATCGAGGTAGATCGTCTTGATGCAGAGCGCCCGGCGCATGCGCTCCAGAAGCTCGTTCACGAGGTCGAAGCGGCGCTCGGGCGAAATGGAGCCGAGCAAGGGGTGGCGTTTTCGCCATTCCTCCTCGTCCCGGCAGCAATCCATGAGGTCCCGGTATTCGATCTTCAGCAGCTTCAACTGCTCAAGATTCGGGTTGGTGATGCGCCAGCCGCGTTGCAGATCGAAATACAGCCGATACCCGAGCACGTCGCGCAGCGCCTTCAGGGTGTTCTGGGCCTTGACCCCCTTGGCCTGGGGATTGGACGCGTAGTCCGCCGGATCCAGACGCAGGCATTCGAGGACGCGTTGCGTGAGCATGTCGTCGGTCAGGCGCGCTCCGTCAGCGGTTGGAATGGACGCGAGCAGGGCGCCACGCAACAGCAGGATCTGTATGAAGTCGTTGAAATGCCCGGCCTGGAGGCTGGCATCTTGCCGGTTGTCGGTGAACGCAAGCAGCTTTTTCGTCCGCTCGTCGAGGTCGGCTCCGATGAGATGCTTCAGCGAGGACAGCGCCAATACGGTGGTCGCCGAACTCCGGCCCTCGCTGGACAGGCCGGAGAGCTTGGTGAGCTCGCTGCGAACGCTGCCGTCGAAATAGGCGTCGCAGTCCGGACTCAGGCAGAAGCGGAACGGCCCAGGAATGAACCGCGCCGGCAAGCCGTCCGCGGCCACGCCGCCCGTGGTGTCGACCTGGAGGGAGAGCGGACGGTACTGACGGAAATGGGGTTTGAGCCGCGACTGGTCCTCGCGAAATTCCAGCCAGTCCTCCGGATACCGGGAATCCGATTCGGTCGAATCGAACACGCCGGAAGGGTCGGGCATCAGGTAGCCGTACTGGATTTCGTCGTCGTCGTTGGAGCGTTCCGACAGGTCGCGCGGTTTGAATTCCTGCGGTTGCTTGCCAGCCAGTTTCGCCCATACGGGTAAGTATTCTTGGCCGCACCCCCGGCAAAAGCTGAGCGAGTACAGCGGTCGTTGGCGGTCTCCGGGCTTGAATTGCTGGCCGTGCAACGTGATGTACCGTTCGCCCGGTGCTTCGAGAGTCGAATACGCGTTCCAGGCGCCGCTGATGAACTGATGGAGGCGGAACGCAAAGAAACTCGCGCCGCGCTCGTTGCGGCTGCGGTGCGCGGCGAGCAGGAAGTTCGCAAGGTAGTTTCGGCAAAATCCGTCGTCGAGGCCGCTCTCGGTCGCCAAACGGCTCGAAGCGTCTAGCAGGGTCAGGGGCCGCGAAATCCGCACGATCCTGCCGTCGCGTTCCTCGAGGCCGAGATTGCGCTCCACCCAAGCGGCCATGGCGTGCTCCGCCAGATGCTCATGGGTGGGATCTTCCGGGACGCCTTGCTCGATCGCGGCGCGTAGATCGGACCCGGTCGGAGATGGACTGGAACCGGTCACGGGGCTCAGCGTCTCGGTAACAACGTTACCGGGATCGACGGCAACGCCGAACAAACGGCTCGCCACGCGTGCGATGGTTGTGTTCCGATCTTCGAGCGAGCCCTCCGTGGACATCGTTGCGGAAGTGCCGATGCATACCAAGCGCTCATTGAAGCGCTCGCGAACCCGTCGCACCAGCATGGCGACATCGGCGCCCTGGCGCCCGCGATACGTATGCAACTCGTCCAGAACCAGAAACCGAAGGCCCGCTGCATGTTCGCGAACCGCCTTGTCGGTTTCGTGGAAGCGCGTCATGAGCAATTCCAGCATCATGTAGTTGGTCAGCAGGATGTCGGGGGGATTCTTGGCGATGCGCTCGCGCTCCTCGTTCGATTCCTGTCCGGTGTAGCGCGCGAACGTGACAGGCTCCCCGCCTTCGCCGTAGCCAAGGCTCAAATACCGCTCCAACTCTTCTCGCTGGCTGTTACACAGCGCGTTCATCGGGTAAACGACAATGGCGGTGATGCCCTTCCGGGAGTCTCCCGCCCGCCTGGCGCGCAGCACGTCATCGACGATGGGAATGAAATAGGCGAGCGACTTGCCGGAACCGGTGCCGGTGGTGAGCACGTAGCTCTCGCCGCGTTGGGCGATCTCTATCGCGTCGGTCTGGTGGCGATGCAGGCGGAGGCGTTTGCCAAACGTGTCGGTCGGGCGCTTCAGGCGAAAAATCTTCGCGCACTCCGGATCGAGCGCGCCGTCGGCGACGAGGTCGTCGACGTATCCGCCCGGCTCGAAATTGGGATTCAACTGGATAAGCGGAGCTGGCCAGAAACGGCCAGCGTCGTATTGCGCGTCTACCTCCCGGGCGATGTCCTCTGCGCGGATTTTGGTGAAGCTTCGGGAGAATCGCGCGTACTCGGCGATGAGTTCCTTGCGAAACGCGAACACGTCCATTACTTGTCTCTCATCGGCGGAGCCTCGTCGCGGATTGCAGCCTGCGCTTCCCTAGCCGCGTTGGCGATTCTCTCGAGTTCTTCCTGCTGCCCTTCGCGAACCAACTCGTCGCGCCGGAGCGTGGCTAGCAAGTAAACGCCACGGAAGATTCGTTCGATTTGACCTGCGACGTCGGAGGGAAAGGGCTCGGAAGTCGGGGCAAGTTTACCGGTGGCGAGGCTTACTGCCGCGTGCCTCACAAACTCGGCGGGCGCCATTCGGCGCGCCTTGGCCTCCTTTTCGATGTCCATCCACTCGGAATCGGCGAACCGAACCGACCTCGGCGCACGGGGTCTTGACGGTTTTCCTGCGGATTTCCGTTCGGTCCCGGCCATGTTGGGGTCATTTCGGTTCATCAAGCCGTCTCCAAAGCACCCGCGCTGGCGGGATTTGGTGCCCGCGCAGCCAACCCTAGCGGCATCCGGCCGCTACCGTCCCAGCATATGCTTTCGCGTATGCCATCGGCATACGCATAGGATTACCTTATGACGAGGCGTATGCCGTACAGCATACGCCAGATCGCAAACCCGGGAAATACGGGCAATTCCCGTCGTATGCTCCAGAGCACCCGCTCGGCCCATCAACGCCGGGGCATTCCAAGTCGCTGAAAACGTGGGGCAAACAGGCCGGGCGCGCGCTTGCTGTTGAGGGCACCCCAGGTGCGTGGGGTGTGA
>CAZFGB010000226.1:0-9011 GCA_964518405.1 uncultured Pseudomonadales bacterium
GGGGTTGGCGCCGGCGCGGGGGTGGGGGGCGCTGGCGGCGTCGGGGGAGTCAACGCCGACGACGTCAGGTCCTACTACTCCAGCGCCGGGGCCAATCTCTGGGTGGTCGGTCCGTCCGGCGAGGACGGCGGCGAGTCCCCCGCGATGATCACCACCGACCAGGCGGGGACGCTCTCGGGTTTCAGCCAGTTTGTTCCGTACGGCCTGACGAGCGAGCATCCGCTCAATCGCGACGGCGACTACGTCAGCGCCTTCGGCGGCACATCCTCGGCCGCGCCCGCCGTCGCCGGCGCGATCGCCGTGCTGCTGGGCGTCAACCCGGATCTCACCTGGCGCGATGTGAGGCACATCCTCGCCACTTCGGCCCGCACTATCGATCCGCATGTCGCCGAGGTTCGCGCCGCCTTCGCCGGCACGCCGTACATCGCGCAGCATGCCTGGCAAACCAACGCCGCCGGATACGGCTTCCACAACTGGTACGGGTTCGGCGCCGTCGACATCGACGCCGCTGTCGCGATGGCGTCCGACTACACTGCGGACAACCTCGGAGACTTTGTCGAATCGGAGTGGTTCGATGCCGCTGTGGACGTGGAAATGCCGATCGCCATCCCGGACGCGGACGGCGCGGGCGCGAGTGCCGCGCTTCAGGTCGCTGGCCTGCCCGACGCGGCCAACATTGAAGCGGTGGTCCTGGAAATCGCGGTCGAACACACCAACGCATTCGACCTCGGCGTCACGCTGCGCTCCCCAGCGGGCACGGCAAGCGTGGTCAACCCGCCCCTGAATACGCTACTCGAAGGCTTCGGGGGACTGCAGGACTGGCATCTGCTGAGCAATGCGTTCTACGGGGAGAACCCCAACGGCGAGTGGACCGTACACGTGGCCGACCTTGCCGCCGAGGACACCGGCAGCCTGACCGGCTGGCGATTGCGTTTCTACTGCGGCGACCATCCCGCGAACTGATCGGCGATCGCAGCGCAACGCGGCAATCATGCGTGCGCCCTGCGGAGAGCCGACAGTTGGTTGTAGAATCGAAACGCGAAGTGGAGAAAGAGACATGAGCCAGGTGACCGTCGCCGCAGTCGGCAACATGCGTCGGATGGGCGCGCTGGGCGCCCACTGGTGGAACGATTCCTGTCACCCGGAGGAACTGGCCGACGCCGTAGTCCACGGAGCGGTTGGGGCGACATCGAACCCGGTGATCGTAGGCAACGTGGTCAAGAGCGATCCTGCTCGATGGTTGCCGGAGGTGGATGCGCTCATCGCCGACAACCCGGCCGACACCGAGGTCGAGATCGCGTGGAAAATGATCGCCCGGATCGGACGGATCGCCGCGGCGATACTCAAGCCTGTCCATGAGCGGATGGACGGGGCGGCCGGATACCTGTCCCTGCAGGTCAATCCGACGCTGTACCCCGATGCGAAGCGCATGGTCGAGCATGGCGTCAACCTGAGGTCGGTGGCCGACAACGTCGCCATCAAGATCCCCTGCACCGCGGCGGGGCTCGTGGCCGTGGAGGAACTCACTCGCCGGGGCGTGCCGGTCAACGTGACGGTATTGTTCTCCGTGCCGCAGGCGGTGGCCGCCGCCGAGGCGATCGAGCGCGGCATGAACGAAGCGCAGGATCCCGACTCGATCCATCCCTATGTCACCGTCATGCGGGGCCGGATGGACGATCACCTGAAGCGCGTTCGCGATGCCGAGGGCATCGACATCGATCCCGAGGCGCTCGAGTGGGCGGGAATCGCCGTCTTCAAACGCGCCGCCGAGATTTTCGAGGAAGCCGGCTACCGGGGTACGCTGCTGGGCGCCGCGTTTCGGAACATCATGCAGTGGTCGGCCACAATCGGCCCGAACGTGCTGCAGACGATTCCGTACGAGAACTGGAAGGAGTTCGATTCCGCCGAGGTGGACGTGTGTCCGTCGCTGCACGAGCCGATCGATGCTTCCTACCTGGAGGCGTTGCAGACCAACTTCGTGGATTTCCGCCGGGCCTACGAGCCGGGCGGCATGACGCCGGACGAGTTTGCCGGCTATGGCCCATCGATTCACACCCTCAATCAGTTCATCGACGGGTACTACGAACTGCTTGCGATCGTGCGCGGCCGGATGCTGGCGTAACGCCGCGCTCGCCCTCCGCATGACGGAACCGATCCACAGAGACCAGACGGCCATCGTCACCGGGGCTGCCGGCGTGCTCGGACTGGCGACGAGCCGCGCGCTGCTCGATCTCGGCGCAAGGGTCATCATGGTGGACATCGACCAGGGCCGGCTGGACTCGCTCGCGGCCGAACTGGGAGAGAACGCCATCGCCGCGAAGATCGACCTCGGCGACGCGGAGGAAATCGGCGCCACTGCCGGACGGCTTTTGGACGAAGTCGGCGGGGTGGACATCCTGGTGAACAACGCCGGCATTCTCTCGAACAACAAGTCCGCGACCACCACGCCCCAGGAGTGGCGGAACGTGCTGGCGGTGAACCTCGACGCGGCGCTATACCTGTCGCAGGCGGTCCTGCCGGGTATGCGGGAACGCAAGTGGGGCCGCATCGTCAACACCTGCTCGCTGGCGGGCAAGAACGGCGGTCTGACCGCCGGCACCGCCTACAGCACGTCGAAGGGCGCCCTGGCGGCATTGACCTTTTCGCTGGCGCGGGAGGTCGCTGGAGACGGGGTCACCGTGAACGGCATCGCCCCGGCCTACGTGAAGACGCCGATGGTCATGGAGCAACTGACGGAGGCGCAACGGCAGGCGGTGCTGGACCAGATTCCGGTGGGACGCTTCTGCGAAGCCGAAGAGTTCGCCCACGTCGTGACATTCCTGACGCATCCCCTCGCCGGCTTCGTCACCGGCGAAGTCGTGGACCTGAACGGCGGATTGCTGTTCGACTGACCCGATGCTCGTAAACGTCCACAAGGCGAGGTCTCAGCTCTCGAAACTCATGGCCGCCGCCGAAGCCGGCGACGACGTGGTGATCGCACGCAACGGCAAGCCGGCGGTCCGGCTCGTGCCCGTGAAGCCGGGCGGGTTCCAATTCGACGCCTTGGCGCACCTGGTCGACACCGTTCCGGATTTCGATGAGCCCATGGACGAGGATGACTTGGCACTCTGGGAAGACCTCTCTTCCCTCAACGTGACCCGAGACCCGCTGCGCTATTGCGGGCTCGGGGACTGTGGACTTCCGAAAGGATCTCTGCTCGCGCCAGCGCGCGGCCGCCGACGAACACGGTCAACAAGGCGGCCCCGATCAAGGCCGGAATGAGCATCGCGTAGCTCGTCGCATGGTGGTCGTATGCAAAGTACGCGCACGAACCCCCACCCAATCCCACAAGCAAAGCCACGACGCCAGTACGACAAGGAAAGGATGGCGGCAAGCGGCGGGTCAGATGGCATAGCGACGTGGCGATCACCAGCGCGGCGATCTGCAGAAGCAACACTTCCTTGAGAAGGAACGCCTCCGCCGACGCGGTCAGGAGCGCATGGATGCCCGACCAGCCGGATCCAAGCACAAGCCACGGGAGTGACATCCAGACGACTCGAGCAGCCGCTCGACGCCCTAGATCGTTGCGGTCGCGCGCCATACCGAAGATCCAGTTCCGCGATAGCTGCACATGCACGGTGGACTCCCACCAATGGGAAACCGTCCCGCTAAGCGACAGAAGCCAGACGATCAGGAACATGCCTTCGGCAGTTTTCGGGAAGAAGCACCAGATGAGAACGATCATGCCGAGCGCGGTGGCAGCGTCCCGAACCCCGTTGCGAAGGTCTGCCAAGGGAGCGTCTCCGAACCCCATCGTCGATCTGCCAGTCCGGTCAATGACAGTCGTCGCCCCGGTCGCCGCGCGGTAAACACCCGGCACGATCAAACCCGTCCCTACGAATGCGGGCAGCTGTATCCAAGCGTGAGAGAGTATGGATGTGACCTGCGCCAGCTGGACAAGAGGCTGCCGCGCTCCGGCGAAGGCGGCTCCACACAGCGTTGCGAATGCCAGGATCACCCACCAAATGCCAATGCCTGATGGGGGAACGGGTCGGCGAATCGCGCTGCGCATCACGACGGCGCCAACGAGCGTGGCCGGTGCTATCGCCGGCAGCGAATTGCCCAGGGACCAGCTTGCAAGTCCGGCCAGTAGCGTGGGCAGTACCACGCCGGAAATGCACAGCGCAAACAACGACCCGGTGTACCCGGGGACAAGGATACCGCCCGACCAGACACCCAACTGTCCGACCCGACTTCCGACCAGGTAAGCCAGACTCCCGACGGTGAACACCAGCATCGCGTTGCTGGCAGCGAAGAACGGATACAGGACCGCCATGAACAGCCAGGTGCACAGCACGACGAGGACCGGCCAAACGTCGGGGAGGAATGACCCCAATACCCCGATGGCTGATCTTGGCGTCACTGTCCACCGGCCGAATACGCCATTCGTGCCACGACCTTTACGGGAGACGGAGTCCGGAGAAGACATCATCGAGACGTGATCCCCAGGATCAGATCCTCCAGCACGACTTCGTCTACGCGTACCTCCGGAGCGAACTCGTAGTCGCCAGGGTCCCAGACCCAATAGCGATCGCCATGGGACGCGAGGACTTTCCGCCGCTCTGACGGTGGTTCCTTCAACGTCACTAAACCTACTCGCTCCCTGATCTCGTCAAGGGCTTCGTGACACACGATGCGTCCACGGTGCAGAACCGCTATGTGAGAGGCGACGCGCTCGATGTCGCTCGTGATGTGGCTCGACAGCAGCACCGTCTGGCCAAGGTCGGCGTTCAGTTCCACCATTGCCTGCAGGAAGCTGCGACGGGCACCGGGGTCAAGGCTCGCCGCCGGCTCGTCGAGGAGCAGGAGGTCCGGCTTGTGCCCGACCGCGAGCATGATGGCTACTTTCTGCTGGTCGCCGGGTGAGAGCTTGTCAATCCTGCGGTTCTGCAGTCCCCACATCGCCCCGCTCGTAACCTGCGGAAACGCCTTTCAGCGCGAGCGGCGCAGGCGGATCGGTCGATCGATCCATTCCTCCTCCCAGATCCTGTTGACTTGGGCGACGACCTCCTTCCGCAACAGACCGACCTGCTTCGCGGTCTGAATGAGTGCTCGCACATCATCGTCGATGGCTTCCGCCGGATTCCCGCCGCTGTCCGATACCACCATGCCGATGCCCGGTCGGCGCAGGACCACCTCCGCCTGTTCAAGCATCGAGTAGGCCTTGGACACCGTCATGGGATTGATGCCAAGTTGCGTGGCGATGGTGCGCACCGACGGCAGCCGTTCACCGGGTTTCAGCCGACCGATCGCAATTGCGTGCCGGACCTGCCGGGCGATCTGACGGTAGATCGGCACGCCCGACGAAGGATTGAGTGTGAACATCCGGCAGTCCACGGGGAGTGTACTAGCAGAATTAATACACCTAATACACTCGGCGGTCAACGAGACACGGTCAAGGTCCGATTCTCACGCTGGCGTGT
This sequence comes from uncultured Pseudomonadales bacterium, assembly GCA_964518405.1. GTDB lineage: Bacteria > Pseudomonadota > Gammaproteobacteria > Pseudomonadales > Azotimanducaceae > VXNE01. Next base: position 5,463 of record CAZFGB010000226.1, read on the forward strand.
TCTCGGCGTATGTCAACCCCGGTGAACGCGGCGAACTGTTCCGCAATACCATCCTGGTCTCGGTGGCGCCGTCGAACCCCGCGCCCGGTCAAGATATGATGGCGGAATAGCCAGAACGGGCTTGCCCGATCAAGGGCGGGCTCCTGCAGGAGGAACTCAATGGTTCAACCCAAACGCATCGGCCACGTGGTCATCAATGTGAAAAACCTCGCGGTGTCAGAACATTTCTACACCGAAATACTGGGCTTTCAGGTCGCCCTCAAGCGCGACAACGGCACCTTCCTGACCTGCGGCAAGATCCATCACGACCTGGCGTTGTTCCAGGCGCCGGAAGACGCCGCGCCGGCCGGAGGCCTCGGCCTCAATCACATCGCGGTGCAGATCGAAAACATGGACGAACTGAAGGAAGTCCATCGGCGCCTCAAGTCTTATGGCGCCCACATCGATCACCTTACCGATCACGGGATGACCAAGAGCGTCTACTTCCGCGACCCCGATGGGAACCGGGTCGAGTACTTCTTCAACACAACCGAAACGGCGGAGGAAGGCCTCGCGATGATGAAGGCGCCCGGCCGCGTCCTGACCGAGTTCGCGCTTGAGGACGCGTAGTTCCCAGATAAGAATGCGAACGAATATTTAAGGTTAACTCCATGGAATATATAAACTTTGGAAAGGCTGGCGTTCGCGTCAGCCGACTGGCGGTCGGCTTGGGCCTGCGCGGGCAGAACGACGCCGACGAAGCCCAGCGGATGATCGAGCACGCCATCGCCCACGGCATCAACCTCATCGACTGCGCGAACATCTACGGGCTGATGGATGACCGAGCCAACGTGCGGGTGTCGGAGGCCATCCTGGGCCGTGCGCTCAAGGGCAAGCGGGACCATGTCCTGATCACTTCGAAGGTCGAGCAGGTCATCGGGCCGGGACCGAATGATCACGGGGCGTCCCGCTACCACATCATCCGGGAGGCGGAGAGGTCTCTGAAGAATATCGGCACCGACCATATCGACTTCTACCTGATCCACCGATACGACCCGACCACGCCGATCGAGGAGACCGTTCGGGCCATGGACGACCTGGTCCGGTCCGGCAAGGTCCGCTACATCGGGTGCTGCAACTTCCAGGCATGGCAGGTCTGCAAGGCGCTCTGGACGGCGGACCGAATCCACGCGACCCCGTTCATGGTCGTGCAGCACCGCTACAGCCTGATCTATCGGCAGATGGAGCGGGAGATGTTCCCGATCATTCGGGAAGAGGGCCTCGGCGCCATGGCGTTCAGCCCATTGGGCACCGGACTCCTGAGCGGCCTGTATTCGCCCGATACGGATCCCCCGCAGGGAACCCATTGGGCATCGCGCGTCGAGGAATATCACCGAAACATGGCGGGCGACAGGGGCAAGGCCATCTCCACCGTCATCGAAGTCGCGCGCGAACTGGGCAAGACTCCCGCGCAGGTGGCCCTGGCATGGGCGATTTCACATCCCGAATTGACGGTGGCGATCACCGGCGGCGATACGGTGGCGCACCTGGAAGACAATCTCGGCGCCGTCGGCTGGACACTCGAAGAATCGCTGCGGGAGAGACTCGACTCGGCTTCCGCCAACCTGTTCAGCTAAGCGCGGGTCCACTCCCTACCGGTCTCCCATGGAAGGACCAACAGGATTTTCCATAGTCAATTGATTCAAAAGGAATTATATCCCGTCGCGCCATAGTTGATCCAACATCCCGCCACCTTTGATTCGCGAGACGTCCTGAACCCAGGATCCCGACGCAATGTTTCAACACCGGATCCGTCTTGACGAAATCGAGATCCCCTCGCAACAGGGGTCGTTCCGTTCCGCCGCAATAATGTTCTGTACAGATGGTCTCCAGCAGGCTCTCCAAGTCGTGCCCGAGCGCCCGCATCGCCGTTCTATCCGGGTAGGCGTCCCGACCCTTGCGAACCACGGCGATGTAGCACTTCATCAAGCGTTCTAGGCCGCTCGCCAGCAGTTGGTGCGGCAGGTGGTAGAACGTGCGCCCCATGTCGATCTCTTGGAGGTGTCCGAATCCGGCCTTGAGGAGCTCTCTGGATGTTTCGAGCTCGTCGTGCAAGCACGAAGCGAATCAGGTCGTCGTCCGTCGTCATGGCATCTGACTCCTTTACCGCCGCTGCCGTAGTTGCCGCAACCCGTTGTAGCGTCCTTCGGTCAGTGCTCATGCGCCCCCACCCTCTCGATTCACGCTTAGCAGGTGGCCCATTAGGGACTGGGTCAACGCCGACGCACCCGTGATGCACGTCTCCGAAATGTCGCGGCTGTCCTGCGCATTTTCGACAATCTCTGCGAAGCGGCGCTGTAGCTCAACAGGAGGCACGGGCAACACGAGTGACTGGACCTCCTTAGCGTTGATGTTGGCCTGTCCGATTGCGCCTCGGGCCATTCCGTAAAGCACGCGCTTCGTGCCGGCTGCGTTGAAGAAGCGCCGCCATCGGACGCCCCTGCCGGTCGCAGAGGACATAGTCGGCCTGCGTGCGGTCGGGCAGCAACTGCTCGAAGACGATGCTCGAGCCGTCCGTCAGGTTCCAGCCCGCGTCCGTCAGAAGGGCGTCGATCTTGACGCGGGCGAATGCCTCGGTGGCGCCGCTCACACAGCGGCCCACGGATCGACCAGTTCGACCCCGGCACCCTCGAAATCCCCGACGTTTCGGGTGACGACCGCCATCCCCCTCGACCGGGCGATCCCCGCGATCTGGCCGTCGGCCAGCGACAGCGGACGACCGATCGCCTGGCGGGTCGCGAAAATCTCCGCGTACGCCCGCGCGGCAGCTCTGTCGAAGGACAACACCCGGCCTGCGAAGAGGTTGCCGAACGCACGTTCCGCCGCGGCTACCAGACCCCTCCGCCTCGCCCCCTCCGGCAGGACCGCCACTCCGGCGCGGATCTCCGCCTCGGTAACGCTCGTCACGAAGAGATCCCTCGTTTGCTGACTGTCGAGCCACTGAACCACATCGCGGCTAGGGCTCGCCCGCATCAGTTCCGAGACGACATTCGTGTCGACCACAACCACCTGACCAACGCCTCAATCGAACCGTGGCGGCTCCCGCGTCGCCTGGCGCGGCGGCATGTCCAGATCCACGCCTCCGAACGGCTTGAACAACTCGTGGATTGCGGTGCCCAGCCCTTTCTGCGGGGCCGCCTCACGGGCCACCGCCTCGGCCAAGATTTGTCGCGCTTCCTCCTCCATGGAGTTGCCATGGCCAGCCGCACGCCGACGTAGCCGAGTCTTCACGTCGTCCTCGAGATTGCGAATCGTAATGCTCGCCATATGTGACCTCCTGAATTCTCCTCCCACTCTACGTGGTGATTGCGTTGCCATCAACCGGCGATGCCCTTTCGATGTGGACAGTCGTTACCCCGAGATGCAGTCAGCCCACCGCTGCATGACCGGCCGCCGCTTCTCCAGCAGGTCGTCGCGGGCGTAGGCGGCCACGTCGCCGAGCCCTCGACGTGCGCCAGCGCGAACTCGGAAAGGAGCTCGTCCACGTCGTGCTGCCGCGCCCGGTCCTTG
>CAZFGB010000227.1:0-5780 GCA_964518405.1 uncultured Pseudomonadales bacterium
GGCGGGGGCGAAACACGTCGCGCCCGAAGGGCCGGCGAGCTTCAAGGCGCTGGTGCCCGTTCGGGCCGAAATCTACGCCAACCTTCCCCGTCCCCGCGCGCATCGCCAAGACCCGTCCCCCTCGCGCATTCAAACAAAAAACCACTACTCAACCGCGCGAAGTTGGATACAGTTCGCCGCATGGGCAAGCTGTTCGGATCCCCCAGGCACTGGCCTCACCTGGCGCTGATCAGCGTCGCGCGGCTGGCGTGCCTGCTGCCTGTGCGCTGCTGGCTCGGGCTGGGGCGCGGCCTCGGCCATGTGGGCTATCGGTTCGCCGAGCGGCGGCGGCGAATCGCCGAAATCAACATCCGTCTCTGCTTCCCCGAGCTCGGCGAGAGAGCGCGCGCGGACCTGGTGCGACAGACGTTTCTGTCCGTCGGCATGCTGGCGATGGAAATGGCCTATTGCTGGTCCCGCCCCATCGGGAATCTGACGCGGCGCATGGAGATACATGGACTGGAGGTCCTGCGGGAAGCCCAGTCCGAAGGACGCGGCATCCTGCTGATTGGGGGACACTACCTCACTCTTGACCTCGGGGCCGCACTGTTGTCGACCGAGGTCGAGCTCGACGCCGTTTACCGCCTCAACAAGAATCCGGCCATCGAACACCTGATGCTCAAGGGTCGCAACAGGTTCTGCGGCCGCTTGATCGAACGCAACGACATTCGCCGCGCGATCCGGAGCCTGCGCGATCGCCGGCTCCTGTGGTACGCGCCGGACCAGGACTACGGGATCAGGCGCTCCGTGTTCGCGCCGTTCTTCGGCCAGACGGCGGCGACCATCGCCACCTCCCGCCTGGTCCGACTGACCGGGGCACGGCCGATCCTGTTCAGCCACTTCCGCGATCCCAGGAAGGGCACCTGGTCGCTATACCTGCAACGCATCGACAACTACCCGACCGATGACGACGAAGCGGACGCGAGCCACCTCAACAACCTCATCGAAGCGGAGGTCCGCAAACATCCCGAGCAGTATCTTTGGTTGCACCGGCGTTTCAAGACACGCCCGGAAGGCGTCCCATCACCGTACGCGTAGGAAGCGTCAGATGCTGCGCCGGTCCCGGCGTCGCCCGCCGCATGCTTCTCGACCAGTCTCCGGCTCGCCTCCCGCGGCTTCGCGCCCCGTGGGAGACGGGGTTACCGGGCGCCGTGGCGCAGGACCTCGCCAGCGCAGACGCCGGTGTGTTCCCCATCCACGACGTTGATCCGACCGTTGACCAAGGTCGCCTTGTAGCCCCTCGCTTTCTGGATGAAGCGCGGCGCACCGCCGGGAAAATCATGTACCAGTTCCGGCTGCAGTTCGCTGACCGAGTCCAGGTCGAACACGTTGACGTCGGCGCGCATCCCCTCGGCGAGCGTGCCGCGATCAGTGAGGCCGATCACCCGCGCGGGGCCGGACGTGAGGCGCCGGATGCCTTCGCCCAAGCTGTAGAGGCCGCGTTCCCGTATCCAGTAAGAAATCACGAAGCTGGGCCATCCCGCGTCCATGATCTGGGACACGTGGGCACCCGCGTCCCCGAGACACGGGAAGCAATGCCTGTTCCTGATCAGTTCACCCAGCTCGTGCAGGTCCGTGTTGAATATCCTCACGGTGAAGAGGCCCCTGCCCTTGCTCTCGCGCGAGAGCCGAATGAACGCCTCGACAAAACTCTCGCCGCGCGCCTCGCACATCGCCCGGACGCTCCGGTCGCGGGACGCGGTGTATTCCGGCGTCTCCCCGGACCCCATGTAGAACACGTTCTCGAGGCCTTCCGGCTTTCCTGCCGTCGGTTTGACCTCGGCGACGAGCCTGTCGGCCGTTTCCGAATCGTTGATCGCCTCGATGCGTCCGGCAAGGTCTTTCTTGCGCAGGGCGTCCCAAGTCTCGCCTCGGAACGGGAAATGGGACTGGAGGCTCCATATGAAACCGGAGCCCCGGACGTGCGTGATGGCCGTGATGTCGCGGCCTTCGCACAACCGGTCGAGATTGTCGGACTGGCGTTTGCCCGCGCCCGGTTCGTTCGCGCCGCCGTAGCTGAACAGGACGCGGCCCCCGGTGGTATCCGCCAACGATTTCAGCACTTCGCCGTCCGCGCCGACCGCTTGCATCAGCGCATTGCGCGGTCCGACCGCCCTCGCGATCTCAACGAGTTCACCGGGATCGGCGAAGGTGCCGGGGATCGAACGGCCATCGGGCAATTTGTGCGGCGCGTAGCGGTTGGTGGAGAAGCCGACCGCTCCGCCGTCGATGGACGCACCCACGATGTCCGCCATTTTCCTGCGTTCCGCCTCCGTCGCCTGCTCTTCCACCGCGCGCGCACCCATGACGTAGAAGCGCAGGGCGCAGTGCCCGATCATGCCCGCGACGTTGATGCCGGGTTCGAGCGCGTCCAGGGCGTCGAGATAGCCGCCGTAGTCTTCCCAAGTCCAGGGAAGTCCGGTCAGGATGGCATGCTTCGGAATATCCTCGACGGTTTCCATCATGCCCGCCAGGAGTTCCTGGTCCGCCGGCCTGCACGGCGCGAACGTAACGCCGCAGTTGCCCATGAGCGCGGTGGTGACGCCGTGCCAACTGACCGGCGTCAGCGCGGGGTCCCAGCCGATCTGGGCATCGAGATGGGTGTGCAGGTCGACAAAGCCGGGGCTCACGACATGTCCCTCGGCGTCTATCTCCTGCCGGCCCCCGCCGTCCACGGCGCCGACCGCCGAGATCAGCCCGTCGTCGATGGCCACATCGCCCGGAACCGGACCCGCCCCGGTCCCGTCCACGATATCGCCGCCGCGAATTACGATGTCATGTGCCATTTTTCTTTGCCTCCCGCCTGCGTGCCGCGCCGGTAGCGATCAACGGAGGAATCCCTCGACGCGATTCAAACGACAATGCCGCAAGGCCGGCGTCATGTAAACGGTCACCAGCGCCGTTGTACTTCCTGGACGGGTTTCGTTGCAAATGGCTGGTCAAGTGCATTGCAAATGCATGGTCAAATGCGTTGCAAATGGCTGGTTGAATCGAAGTGGTAGCGACGCCCCCCGCGTGTTGTCCCGACATGTCGCCTGTTTCAATACAGGTGGCAGGCGATCAGGCGGTCCGGCGCCTTCCCATCGGGGTCCGCGACGCTCTTCAGTTCGGGAGTGGTTCCCCGGCACACATCCATCACCTTGGGACACCGGTTGGCGAACCGGCAGCCGGGCTGAATGTTGACGGGCGACGGAATCTCGCCCCGTATCGCCGTGCGCCCTCGGCGGCGCTCCGTGGCGGGGTCCGGCTCGGGGTTCGAACCGACCAGCATCTGGGTGTACGGATGCTTCGGATGGAAGAACACATTGTTCGACTGCCCGAGTTCGATAAGGGAGCCCAAGTACATGACCGCCATCCGGTCGGAGACGTAACGCACCATCGAGAGGTCGTGGGCGATGAACAGCATCGTGAGCCCCATCGACTCCTTCAGTTCGCCGAGCAGGTTCACCACCTGGGCCTGCACCGACACGTCCAGCGCCGAGATCGGTTCGTCGCAGACCACGAATTCGGGCTTCATGATCAGCGCCCGCGCGATGCCGATGCGCTGGCGCTGTCCGCCGGAGAATTCGTGCGGATAGCGCGACATGTGCGCCGCAGTGAGTCCGACGCGTTCGAGCCACTCGGCGACGCTGTCCCGCACTTCCCTGCTCGAAAGGCTGGTATGCAGTCTCAGGCCCTCGCCGACGATCTCGCCCACGGTCATGCGGGGGTTCAGCGACGAGTACGGGTCCTGAAATATCATCTGCATCGTCTGCGCGTAACGCTGGAAGTCCCTTGGCGCATAGTTTTGCGGCAGCGTTTCTCCCTGGAACCTGACCTGTCCCGCCGTCTTGTCGAGCAGCCCAAGCAAGGTCTTGCCGAACGTGGACTTTCCCGATCCGCTCTCGCCGACCAGCCCGACGATCTCGCGCTGGTCGACGTGCAGGCTGACATCGTCCACCGCATGCACCGTCTGATTGCGGCCAAGATCGAAGTGCTTGGTCAGGCCATGGGCCTCTATGAGCGGCGTCATGCGTCCCCGCCCTCTATCGGCGCGGGGGCATAGTGCAGGTCCTCGATCCGGCGCGGGCAGTCCGCATGGTGCAGCCAGCAGCGCGTCGCGTGTTCCGAACCAACCCGGAACGACGGCGGCGGGTCGTTCTGGCACGCTTCCATGGCGTGGGGACAGCGGGCGAAATAGGCGCATCCGGGCGGCGGCGCGAACAGGTCCGGCGGTGATCCGTCGATCGGCATGAGGTCCTGCTCGGCTTCGTCCCGGTTGGTCGGCATCGCAGCCCTCAAGCCGACGGTGTAGGGATGCGCGGAATGGTAGAAGATGTCTTCCGCAGTGCCCGTCTCCAGGAATTCGCCGGCGTACATGACCGCCACTTCGTCCGCCATGCGCGCCACCACGCCGAGGTCGTGGGTGATGAGGATGATCGCCATGTTGTTCTGTTGCTGGAGGTCGCGCAGCAGGTCGAGGATTTGCGACTGTATCGTGACGTCGAGGGCGGTCGTGGGCTCGTCGGCAATGAGGATGGAAGGGCCGCAGGCGATCGCCATGGCGATCATGGACCGCTGCAGCATGCCGCCGGAAAACTCGAAGGGATACTGTCGAGCGCGTCTTCCCGGCTCGTTGATGCGGGTCATCTCAAGCAGCTCCACCGCGCGCCCCAGGGCCTGCCCGTGGCTGAATCCCCGGTGCACCTGCAGCGTCTCGGCGATCTGATCGCCGATGGTCATGGTGGGATTGAGGGAGGTCATCGGATCCTGGAAAATCATGCCGATCTCGGAGCCGCGCACGATGTCGCCGTCCGTCGTCGACCCATCGATGACTTCCCTGCCCCGCAACTTCGCCGTGCCGCCGACGATGCGTCCCGGCGGAGACGGGATCAGTCCCATGATGCTCTGCACGGTGACCGACTTCCCGCAGCCGAACTCGCCCACGACGGCGAGGGTCTTGCCGGCATGCACTTCAAAGGAAACTCCGCGCACGGCGTGCACCGTGCCGCCGTAGGTGTCGAACTCGACCTCGAGATCCCGTACTTCCAGCAGCGCGGGGGCGATCTGGTCCGTCACCGCATTCATTCCTGCGACCTCATGCGGGCATCGAGCGCATCGCGCAACCCGTCGCCGAGCAGGTTGAACGCCAGCACCGTGATGCTGATGACGAGCGCCGGGAACACCAGTTCGTGCGGATGCGTCAGCATGGTCTTGATTCCCTCGTTGCACATGCTGCCCCACGACGGCGTCGGCGGCGCCACTCCCATGCCGATGAATGACAGGAACGCCTCTGTGAAGATGGCGCTCGGCACGGCGAAGGTGATGGTGACGAGGATCACGCCCATCGTGTTGGGAATCATGTGCCGCAGCACGAGATAGGGTGTCTTGGCGCCCAGCAGGCGGGACGCGCTGACATACCCCTCCTCCCGGATCTGCAGGATCTGTCCGCGCACCAGCCGGGCCGCCGCCGGCCAGCTCAGGATCACCATTGCGATCAGCATGGGCGCGATGCCGCTGTCGCCGCCTTCGATCTTGAACAGTATTCGAAACAGGATCATGAACAACAGGAACGGCAGTGCCACGACGAAGTCGGCGAAACGCATCAGGAGCTGGTCGAAGCGCCCGCCGACGAACCCGGCGGCGCTGCCGTAGAGGATTCCGACGAGTATGAAAAGAAACGGCGCAACGATGCCGATGAAGAGCGACACCCGCGCGCCGTGCATGAGTCGCGACAGCATGTCGCGCCCGAGGTAGTCGGT
>CAZFGB010000228.1:0-8202 GCA_964518405.1 uncultured Pseudomonadales bacterium
AAAGGGCGCAGGCAAGGCCATGAAACGCCCTGTGTCCGACTACGGCTGCCGAATACGCTATGCCCATTGCGCACCAACCGAACGCGGGTCGGTTCACCAAGCAAACCAATACTGGCTGGCGAACGCCCGAAGGGACCGCTCTTTATGCCAAAGGAAGAGTGTCCTGTGCAACTGTTTTCGACACTGCCTGCATCGACTCATCCCCAGAATTTAGCGCCGCGGCATAGCGGAGGCGAGCGGACATCAACCACCCCGTATGCGCGAAATCGCCACTTCTTCGCGTGAGAGATAATCCCAAGAGCGTGGCGCCTACCGCCGAACAATCCAAAGCAGTTCGGTGTCGGCCAAGGCGGAATCCCGTAGCGCCCCGAAGCAGAATCCGGTCGGCGCCGCCGCTGGCCTGGCCACGCCGCCGCCGGCGAGACCCGGCGTCAGTCGATGATCGCTTGGCGGATGATGTCTTCGAAGTCGCGGCGCGCCGGCCCGTGCGGTTGCTGCAGCATGAGGACGCCGGCGATTTCCTCGGTCGGGTCGGTCCAGGACACTGTGCCCGCCGCGCCGCCCCAGCCGAATGCCCCCGCGCCGCGCGGGCTACCCGCCGCCTCCGGGTCGAGAACCACCGAGACGGTATAGCCGAAGCCCATCCCCTTCATCCCCTTCGAGCCACGGGAGAACAGGTCGCCCACGTGGTTGCTGGCCATCGTCCGGACGGCATCCGGGCTCAGCAGGCGGCGGCCGGAGAGTTCGCCGCCGTTCGCCAGCATCTGCTGGAAGCGGAGATAGTCCCTGGCCGTGCTCCACAGGCCGCGGGAGGTCGCCTCGCCGTCCCACTTCGACATGTCGACGCCGCGGATGACGACCCGTCGCGGCAGCTTCGATGGCGGGACCTTGAAGTGCGTATCGTGCATTCCCAGCGGATCGAATACCCGGGTCTGCATGAACTCCTCGTAGGACATGCCGGAGACGACCTCGATGATGCGGGCCACGACCTGGAGCGCGCCACCGTACGACCAGTGCGATCCGGGGTGAAAATCCAGCGCGAAGTCCCCAAGCGTGGGAATGTAGCTGGCAAGCGTCGCGCGGTTGGCCCCGGGCTTCAGCCGTGTGCCCAGACCGCCGCTCACCAGCCCGGACGTGTGCGTCAACAGGTGCTTGATCTTGATCGGCGTCTTCGCGGGGACGAGCCGATGCGGCGGCGGGTTGCGGCGATTGACCTTGAGCGGACCGATGTCCTCGTCGGCGGGTTCCGCCAGCACGGCCACCTGCATGTCCGCGAACTCGGGAATGTACTTCTCCACCGGATCGTCCGGGTGAATCAGACCCTCGTCGATCAGGATCATCGCCGCGACGCCGAGAACCGGCTTCGTCGACGACGCCATGACGAATATCGCGTCCCGCGGCATCGGGCGTTCGGCCTCGACGTCTATGAGGCCGTGGGCCTGGAAGTGAACCACCCTGCCCCGGCGGGCGACGGCGGTCACCGCTCCCTGAATCTTGCCGTCATCGATGTGCCGCTGCATCGCCGCGTCGATCCGCCGCAGGGTCTCCGTCGACATGCCGACCGACTCCGCCTCGGCGGCGGGAATTTCGCCGCCGCAGACGGCGATTGCCGAGATACCGCAGAGGGTCAGAAGAATCGCTCTGTAGTACATGCCCCATTGCCCCGCCCCGAAAAAAGCAGAATTCCGGCGCGGGCGCCACTTGTCAACGTGGATGTCGTCCCACCCGGCGTGGAGCAGGTGCGTGAGCGACGAACTTCGTACGGGTGTCCCGTTGCGTGTCCATGACCGTCAACCGACCGTAAGCAGCTCAAGGACGTTCGTCGCTCGCCAAGACCGAAGCAATATCCGTTCGAGCGAAGTCGTCGCCCTTCTCCCTCCCGCCCTCGTCACCGCGACGAACCAGATCAAGACGAGCCGCCCGGCGTAGTCTGCAAGTCCACGAACCTGCGATAGTTTCCGTCCTCGCGGGCCATCAATTCGGCGTGCGTGCCCTCCTCCAGAACGCGGCCGTCTTCAAGGAACACGACATGATCCGCGACGGCGATCGTGGACAGGCGATGCGCTATGACGATGACGATGCGGTCCTCGGCCGCCTCGAACAGCGCGTTCACGAGGTGCTCCTCGGTCTCCGGGTCGAGGGCCGATGTCGGTTCGTCCAGGATGAGGATGCGCGAGTCACGCACGAGGCCCCGGGCAATTCCGATACGCTGCTTCTGTCCCGCCGACAGCTTGCTGCCGGAGGTGCCCAGCATGGTGTCGTACCCCTCCGGCAACGAGACGATGAAGTCGTGAATGCCCGCCGTTCGCGCGGCGCGTTGCACCTCTTCGGCGGTGGCGCGCGGTTTGCCCAGCCGGATGTTCTCGAGAATCGTGTCGACCGTGGTCTGCGTCTCCTGGAACACGTAGCTGATCTGCCCCCGCAGGCTCTCGATCGTCACGTCGTTCACGTCGTGCCCGTCGACCAGGACCCGGCCTTCGCTCGCCGCGTGATAGCGGGGCAGCAGGTACGCAAGCGTCGTTTTCCCGGCGCCGGTAGGCCCGACGATGGCGACGATCTGTCCCATGCGGGCATTGAACGTCACATCCCGCAGGGCGCGTCTGCCGTCCGGGTAGACGAAACCCGCCCGCCGCAGCGACACGCCCTGCTCGATCGGGGGCAGCGCCCGTCTTCCCGTCTCCGTTTCGGGCGGCAGGTCGAGCATTGCGAACACCCGGCGCGCCCTGGCGGCATCTTCCTGTATGCCGATCCAGACTTTCGCCAGGGTCTGGGCCGGTTGCCGCATCGCGGCGAAGTATCCAATCACGACGACGTAATCGCCCGCGGAGAGGTCGCCGAATATCACCCAGGAAACGACGAAGATGGAGAAGCCCCATTCGAGAAACTGGCTGGCGATCTGCAGGAGGGTTCCCACCGCGCCCTGGGCCAGGTCGCTGTAGCGGATACGCTTGAACGACTCGGCGCTGTCCAGGCGGAATCGTTCGCGCTCCGTCTCCCTGGCGCCGAGGCCCTGCACGGCCAGCATGTTGTCCATGCCTTCCTCGATGTTGCTGGTGAAGGCGCTCTGGGACGCCAGCATGGCCTGCGCGCGCCGCCGCAGCATGCGCGAGAAAGGCGCTATGACGAGCACGTACAGCGGCAGCGCGCCCACGGCGAAAAAGGCGACGGCGGGGGAATCGGGATACGCGCTGAGCATGGTGGCGAGAGCTACGACAAAGGTGCCCGCGGCGAACACCGGCTCCTGCACGACCGTGCGCATGATGCCGGGAATCACCGCCGTGTCGTTCATCACCCGGTACACGGAATCGCCGATGGGCTGGTCGTCCAGCTTGGTCATGGGCAGGAACTGCACGCTCTCGAAGAGGCGGGAGCGCACGAGGTGAACAACGGACTGCTCTATTCGAATGTCGAACAGGGCCATCACGTATCCGTGCCCGACCCTGGCGAGCAGACCCGCCACCGCGAGCAGGGCAATCCAGAACATGATCGACCCCGCGGAGGCGCCCTCGAGCATCTGGACCGCCGGGATCAGGAAGGACGGATAGCCGGTGACCTCCTCCACCGGCTGCCCCAGGACCACGTGGTCGATGATGATCTTCCCCATCCACGGGGCCAGTACGATCGCCAGGTTCTCGGGAACCCAATGGCTCACGAAGCTGACGGCGTACCGGAACCACACGTACCTGAGGAACAGCACGCTTCGGCCGATGATCCGGAACGTCTGGCGGTAATCGATGTCGGTCTCGCGGTCGGCGAGACTCGCGCGCTCGTCAAGGGCATCCTCGTCCTCGCGCAGGGTGCCCAGGGTGCCCAGAGACAGACGGCGCCGTTCGAGTTCCCGCTCAGCCATCGTCCCGACCTTCCCTTTGGCGCTCCACCAGGTTCGCCTCGGATCGAACGAACGCCCGGTACCGGCCGTCCGCAATCCCCATCAGGGTCTCGTGACCGCCGCTTTCCACGATGCGGCCCGCGTCCAGATAGAGGATGTTGTCGGCGCGGCGGATGGTCGAAATCCGGTGGGTAATCAGGAACACCGTGCGCGCGGCCGTCCGGGCGCCCGACCCCGCGACGCGCCCGGCGCTCCATTCCGCGAGGTTCGACAGGACGCGGTGTTCGGTCTCGGCATCCAGCGCCGCGGTCGGCTCGTCGAGCACCAGGATCGGCGTATCGCGCACGACGGCGCGGGCGATCGACAGGCGCTGGCGCTGGCCGGTGGACAACCTGCCGCCCCGGTCGCCGAGCACTGTGTCGAGCCCCTCGGGCAACCCGTCGAGGAAATCGTCCATGCACGCCAGCCGGATGGCCTCGAGGACGGCCTCGTCGCTCGCTTCCTGGGCGGCGTAGCGGATGTTGTCGCGGACCGACAGGCGGAACAGCACGTTTTCCTGCAGCGCGATGGCGATGTTGGCGCGCAGCGAGTCGACCTGGTAGTCGCGCAGGTCGCGGCCGTCGATGCGTACCGATCCGTCGTCCGGGTCGTAGAGACGCAGCAGCAGGTTCATCAGCGTCGTCTTGCCGGCGCCGGTAGGACCGACAATGGCGGTGACCGTGCCCGGCCGCGCGGCGAAGCTGACGCCTTCCAGCACGGGGCGATCCTCCCCGTAGGCAAAGGTGACATCTTCAAAACCCACCTCTCCGGAGAACCCGTCCAAGGGGAGTGCGCCGGCCCGGTCCCGCACGTCGGATTCCATGTCGAGAATCTCGAATGCGCGGCGCAGGCCCATGGCCATCACCTGGGCCCCGCCCCATGCGTCGACCAGTTTCGGAATACGGGTGGCCGCGTCGGAGAACTTCTCCTGGGCCCATCGATAGGCGGCCAGGTTCCACAACACGAACGAGAATCCCGCCAGCGCGATCAGTTCGTTCGCGAAGGTCGGGCGTTCCGCGTTGGCCCACAGGGCCATCAGGACGGTGCCGCACAGTATGAGGGACTGGTAGATGAGTCCCATGGCCGCGCCGACGACCGCCCACACGCGCGTCTGGCGGTAATCGGCGTTGAAGGCGATGAGCGAGTCCGACTCGAACCGGTCCTGCGACCGCCTCTCGACGCCGTAGGCCTTGTTGAGACGGACCGCGCGGAAGGCCTCCTGGACCCTCGAGGTCAGGTCGGCGTTGGCCATGCGCATGACGAGATTCCGCGTGCGGAACCTGCGCATGGCCCAGTACGCCAGCAGGATCAGGGGGAAGAAGCTGACGAGGACCGTAAAGCCGAGCCAGGGGGACAGGAGCGCCACCAGGACCACAAGGAACAGGCACTGGATGGTCCCCCTCGACAACCCCATGAGGAGGTCAAGGACGCCCCTGACCTCGCTGGCATCGACCTGAACGCGGAAGATGGAGTCGCCCGTGCGGTGGTCGCTGTGGTATCTGAGCGACAGGCGCTGCCAACGGTCCGCCAGGGCGAGGCGCAGGGCCTGTTCGATGTTCTGCATGAACCAGGTGCGGTAGTACTCGATGAGGGGACCGAGGAGGAAGAGCGGCATCAGGACCGCGAACTCGATCAAGACCACCTTCCAGATGAGGGCCATCCGCTGCGCCTGCGTGAGCTGCGCCGTGACAACGCTCGACATCTCGGGCTCGCCGAAGAGTTCGGCCCTGCCGGGCGCCAGCGGGTCGGTCTGGAGGATGGACTGGTTGAGCAGGTCCGCCACCAGCAGCCCCATGACGAGAAACAGGATGCCCTCGAGCGCCACGTAGCCGTACCAGTAGACCATGTGAGACGCGACGCGGACGCGGCATAGAAGGCGCGCCTCGCCCGCGGAGCGGTCGACTCCGAACTGCAGAACCCAGCCCAGCACACATGCGCCGGTAACCGCTCCCGCGTACCAGCCGTCGGCGGCGCCTTCGACGTAGGTGGCCGCCACCGCGTTGGCGGCTACGCCGAAGATGAGCAGGGCGAACGCGAAGAGCTTCTGGACCTGGCCGGTCGAAAGGGCCACGGGCCACGCGCACAGCGTCATGGCCGCTACGGGGGCGTACAGGACGTTGAACGGGTACGCCAGGCTCGCGGGCACATAGCCCAGGTAGGGACCGGCGATGGCCACCGCCGCAACCAGGGGCGGGACGTAGCCGAACCCGTAACCCCGGCCCGATACGGCTTCCGCCACCCGGTCCTCGATGCCTTGGCCCGGGATCCACCAGCGGCCGTAGACCTGCGGCCTGATATACGGCCAGGCGCGCAGAAGCAGATAGAGAACCGCCCTGATGCCGCCCCGGTCGTCGGAGACGCGCAGGTCGCGATCGGGCGGGATCGGGTCGCCTTCGCGGAAGTAGGGCAAGGCCTTGGCGAGGGCCTTGTGACGGCCATGGTCCGTTTTCAGCAATGACTCCTTCCACGAGCAACGCCCCGGGGCATGCGGACGGACACGCCACCGTGGCACGCCGTCGCGCCTGCGACCGCGTTTGCGGGCTTTCTATCGACGACGCAAAGAACTTACACTGGCGGGATACAAACAACGAGGGCGATCATGGTCAGTATCGAAGACCTGTATTCCATGAAGGGGAAAGTCTGCGTCGTGACGGGCGGCTCAAGCGGTATTGGCAGCTACATGGCGGAGGGATTCCTCGCCGCCGGGGCTGCGAGGGTGTACGTCACCGCGAGGTCGGAAGACACGCTCCGGGCCAAGGCGGCCGAACTCGGCGGAATGTCCGATGGCGAGTGCATTGGCATTCCCGGCGACCTCTCCGCGATGGACGGCGTGGCCGACCTCTCAGCGGCGCTGCGCCGGGAGGAAAACCACATCGACGTACTGGTCAACAACGCGGGTCTCGGTACCGGCGGCCCGTTCGAGCGCATGCCCGTGGAGGACTGGGACAGGACCATGGACCTGAACCTGAGGTCGCCGCTATTCCTTACCCAGGCGTTGCTTGACCTTCTGAAGAAGAATGCGACGCCCGCCGATCCCGCGCGCGTGATCTTCACCGGGTCGGTCGCGGCCAGCGGGGTCTACGCGCATGTGATGGCCTATTCCACCAGCAAGAAAGCGATCGAGCACCTTACCCCGGCGCTCGCGCTGGCACTCTGCGAGGACAACATCCTGGTGAACACGATCGCGCCCGGCAGGTTCTACTCCGAAATGACTCGAGGCGCGTGGCAGGACCCCGAGGCCGAGCGGTTCAAACGGGAACTCGAGCGAATCCCGACCCACCGCTACGGGGACCTGGAAGACATGGCCGGGGTGGCGGTGATGCTTTGCAGCCGGGCCGGGTCCTACTTCACGGGCGAGGTGCTCAACCTGGACGGCGGACACCGCTTGCGCCACTGACGCGGCGCGGTTCGGAATTTCAGGCCGGCCGCCGGTATCCGCACCTGAAGTAGGTCTTCGGTCCCGAATCGTCGGAGCACGTCAGGACGTACGGCATCAGCGTGGTCCCCGCGCCGCCGATCCGAAACGATCCGTCTTCGGACTCCGCGAGCATTCCCAGCGCTTCGTCCGGTCGCCGACCGTCGAACGGCTCGTCGTCCGGGACCGACGAGACCTGCTGCGCCAGCGCGATCGGTCCCCGGGTGAAGGCGACCCACCGCTGGCCGCGCTCGCCGTCCTGGACATGCAGGTTCAGTTCGAACTCGGCGCCGATGGCGAGGACATCGCCGCTGTCCCACCGGCGGCGCAACTCGTGGAAACCGCGATCATTGACCGTGACCTCGGTGCTTGCGCCGTTGACCCGCACATCCGACAGGGCCGTGCCCGCCGGCAGCCTGAATTCGCACGTATAGGTTCTCGAGCTCACGTTCTCGAAGCGAATCTCCGTGGCTGGATCGGCGGGAAAGTCGCTCTCCACGACCAGGGTGCCCCCTCCGAACGCTTCGCCGAGCGCCGCGGCGCATGGGGCCAGCGTACCGATCGAGAGATGGCCGTCGATCTCGCCGACGAGGTGGCCGGCGAGCATCTCCATTCCCCTCGGCATGCTGGACGCGCAGCAGGTGATCCTGTCCGAGTAGTCCGGCCGCGCCTCGTTGGGGGCCGTGAAATAGCACCATCGGAAGCCGTCCGCGTGCTGGTGGCCATGCAGGCTGTTGTACAGGGTCGACTCCGCCGCATCGAGGTACGGGCTCTCGCCCGTAAGTTCGAAGAGATGCAGGCAAAGCTGCATCCAGGTCGCGTCGCAGCAACCCTCCACCGAGACTTTCCAGGGATCGAAGCCGTCGGTGCGGGCAAAGCACTCCTGGTTGGCGTTGTAGGGCATGTGCCGGGTCCACGG
>CAZFGB010000229.1:0-27645 GCA_964518405.1 uncultured Pseudomonadales bacterium
GGCACGGATCGCCCGCTGGCGCACGTTGAGCACATCGAGCAGGGCGACTTCGCCCTCGCTGTGAAGCAACTCGGCGATCCTGAGCGCTTCCTCGGCCTCGCTGAGCGCCGTATCGAGCGCGGCTTCGCGTTCGGCCAGCACGGCGCCGATATCCAGGGCGCGCTCGACCTCGGCGAACGCGTTGAGCGCTGCGCCGGCATAGGCGGCCGCCGCCTGCTCCGCGGCCGCGGCCGCCGCGTCGACGCCGGCGCGGCGGCGGCCTCCGTCGAACAGCGGCGCGAGCAGTTGCGATGCGGCCTGCCAGGCCAGGTTCGCGGGATCGAGCAGTTCGGCCAGGTCGTTCGATGCGCCGCCGCCGGTGGCCGTCAGCGACAGCGTCGGCAGTCTGGCCACGCGCGCCTGGGCAAGCGATGCGGTCGCTGCCGCGACGCGCCGCTCGGCGGCGACGATGTCGGGGCGACGTTCGAGGAGTGCCGACGGAAGTCCCGCCGGCGGCCGCGGCGGGGGCGGCGGCAGCGCGTCCGGTACGTCGAGATCCGCCGCCGGATACCGTCCGAGCAGCAGTTCCAGCGCCCTGACGGCATCGCGGCGGCCGCCCTCCACGGCGCTCAGGCGTTCGCGCGCGGCCGCGAGATCGGACTGGACCAGTGCCGAATCCTGCGCCGACGCGACACCCTCGCGTCGCTGGACGCCGACGATCCGCGCGGTCCGCTCGAGCGCCTCGACGATGGCGGCTGCGGCCGCGGCCTGCAGCCGCGCCTCCACCCCCACGAAGTAGGCGCGTCCCACGCCCGCCGCCACTGCTAGGCGGGCCGCCCGGTAGTCGGCCTCGACGGCCGCGGCGGAAGCTGTCGCCGCGTCGCGTCCGGCCCGAAGCCTGCCCCACAGATCCGGCTCCCAACTCACCCGGACGCCGGCTTGCAGATCCGCCGCCGCCGCCGCGTCGCCCGCCGAGATCGAAGCCCCCGCCGACGGCGCCAGCGCGGCGCCGGCCTGTCGAGCCAGGGCGTAAGCTTGGTCGACGCCGGCCGCTGCGGCGCGAAGGTCGGGATTGTTCGCCTGCGCTTCGCCCACCAGCGCCGCGAGCGTCGGATCGCCCAGCGCTTCGAGCCAGCCTGTGCCGCCGCTGTCGTCCGCGTCGCCGCCATCCCCGGCGCGCCAGACCTCGGGCGGCGCAGGTGCGGCGCGGTCGGGCGCCGGGCCATGCCCGCCGTCGGTAGTCGAGCAGGCGGCGACGATCAGCATCGAAGCCAGAACAAGGGGTGCGGCGAAAGACGGCATGCCCGAAGGGCTGGATTTCATGGCGCTAGTGTTCCGTCAAGTCTAAAGATGCGAGTGTAGCTGCGAGGGATTTTTGGTTCCTGGCGAGGCGCGACGACGCCGTGTGGCAGGCACCCCACAAGGAGGAGCAACAAAGTCCAGGGGCCAAAAAGACCCGCAGATGCCCGCAGATTTTGGCTTGACGGAACACTAGGCCGGTTCATGGGACCCCCGTTCAGTGGAAGCGGCGCGTTCGTCGCGCCCGATGCGGAAGAACACCGCGTAGAGCACCGGCGCGACCACCAGCGTCAGCAGCGTGGCGAAGCCGAGTCCGAACACCAGCACCACCGCCATGGATCGGAAGAAGGCGTCGAAGAACAGCGGCGCCACGCCGAGCACAGTGGTCAGGGCGCCGAGGGAGACCGGGCGCACGCGGCTCGCCGCCGAATCGATGACCGCGTCGAGCCGAGGCTTGCCCGCTTCGATCTCCAGATCCATCTGGTCGACGAGAACGATGGCGTTCTTGATCAGCAGGCCCGACAGCGCGAGCACCCCCAGGATGGCCATGAACTCGAGCGCGGCGCCGGTCAGCAGCAGTCCGACAACGACGCCGACGACCGTCAGCGGCGTCAACAGGAAGATGACCAGCGGTTGGCGCAGGGCGTTGAACAGCGCCACGACGACCAGCGCCATGGCGGCGAGGGCGAGCGGCAGCGCGCTGAACAGGCTGCCGCTCGCCTCGCTGCTGTCGCCGTGCTCGCCGCCCCATTCGAGGCGGTAGCCGGGGGGCAGTTCGATGGCCTCGATGCGCGGGCGCACCGTGTCGAACAACGCCGACGCGGACTCGCCGGAAGCGGGGTCGCACTGCGCGGTGATGGTCCAGACCCGGTCGACGCGCCGGATGCGTCCGTTGCGCCAGTTCGTCGAGACGCCGTCGACCACGTTCAGCACCGGCGTCGCGCCGCCCGTCGCGCGGTTGGGGATCTGGACCGCCCGGATGCCCGAAGCGTCGAGCCGTTCGGCCGCCGGCGCGCGGGCGATGATCGGCAGCAGCGTCTCGCCTTCGCGGAACACGCCGACCGCGCGCCCCGTGTAGTTGGTCTGAAGCGCACCCGCCAGATCCTCGCGCGAGATGCCCAGACGACGTCCGCGGGTATCGGCGTAGCGCGGCTCCAAGTAGCCGACGGGTTCGCGCCAGTCGTCCTTGATGGCGACCGCGCCGGCTTCCGCCATGACCGTTTTGGCCCGCCCCGCGAGGCGCCGGATCACGGCGGGATCGGGCCCCGAGAACTCGGCCTCGATCTTGGAACCGCCCCCCGGCCCGAGCTGGAACCGCCAGACCTTCGCCTGCGCATCCGGATGATGCTCGTCGAGTATCCCGCGGATGCGCGGGAGCAGCTCGTCCAGGCGGCGGTAATCGTCCACCCGCAGGAGCAGCTGCCCGTAGGACGGATCTCCCGGTTCCGGGGCGTAGACCAGCATGTACCTGAGCGCACCCCCTCCGACGAGCGTCTGCACGGCCTCCACGCCGTCCAGCGCCGCGACGCGGCGCTCCAGCGCCACCATGTCGTCGCGCGTGCGGGCGATGTCGGTTCCTTCGGGCAGCCAGTAGTCGACCACGGCCTGAGGCGTGGTCGAAGCGGCGAAGAAGCCCGCCTCGACGAAACGGAACCCAGCCAGCGACGCCGCGAACAGCCCCACCGCCGCGGCGATTGTCGGCCAGCGGTGCCTGAGCACCGCGGCCATGAACGACTTATAGGCGGCCTGGAACCTGCCGGTGTCCGCGCTGCTCTTCCCGCCGCCTTCCGGCAGCAGCAGGTCCGCCAGCAGCGGCGCGACGGTGATGGCGAACAGCCAGCTGAACATGAGCGAGATCAGCACGACGCGGAACAGGTCGCCGGTGTACTCCGCCGTGTCTCCGGACGCGAGGCCGATGGGCGCGAACGCGATGATTCCGACCGCGGTGCCGCCAAGCAGCGGCCAGCGCGTGCGGCGCACGACCTCGCTCGCCGTGTCGACCTTGCTGCGGCCCTGGCGCGTGCCCACGAGAATGCCGTCGGTCACCACGATGGCGTTGTCGACCAGCATGCCCAGCGCGATGATCAGCGCGCCGAGCGAGATCCGGTGCATGGGAATGTCCATCAACTGCATCGTCGTCAGCGTCGCCGCCACCGTCAGCAGCAGCACCGCGCCGATGACCAGCGCCGAGCGCATGCCCATGAAGACGAGCAGCGTGGCGAGCACGATCGCCAGCGCGGCGGCGACGTTGAGCACGAAGGCGTCCACCGCCCCGGTGACCACCTTGCCCTGGTGGTAGAACTCGTGAACCTCGACACCCAGCGGGCGCAGCGCAAGCGCATCCTCGATCTTCCGATCCACCGCCGCGCCCATTCGGGCGACGTTCGCGCCGGCGACGTTGGATACTCCGAGCGCGACCGCCGGCCGACCGTCGTAGCGCACGATCTGCCGCGGCGGATCCACGTAGCCGCGCGACACGGTGGCGATGTCGCCCAGCCGCACCAGCGCACCCCCGCCGGAGGGCGAGACGACGATGTCGCGGATCGCGTCCACCGAGTCGACGCCGCCCGACGGCAGGATCGCCAGGCGCCGGTCCGCCACGCGCACCGACCCCGCCGGGGCGACCGAGTTGCGCCGGGCGAGATCCGCATAGACGCCCTCCAGGGAGACGCCCAGCGCGGCCGCGCGGTCGCGCGCCACCTCGACGTAGACCGCCTCGGTCTGCTGGCCGTGGATGGCGACCTTCCCCACGTCCGGCACGCTCAGGATCTCGGTGCGCAGGTCGCGGGCGTAGTCGTGCAGTTCCCGTGCGGTGAATCCCTGGCCGGTGATCAGGTAGTAGAGGCCGTAGACGTCGCCGAAACTGTCGTTCACCACCGGCTCCAGCGCGCCCGGGGGCAACGCGGCGCGCGCGTCGCGGATACGGTTGCGAAGCTTGCCCCAGACCACCTGCAGATCGGCCCGCGTGCGGGAGAACCCATAGGCGATGTCGACGTTCACAACCGACAGCCCGATCTTCGACGTCGATGTCACGCGATCGACCTCCTCGAGCGACTGCGCGGCGCTCTCCAGCACCTCCGTGACTTCGTTGGCCACCTCCTCGGCCGTCGCGCCCGGATAGCGCGCGACGATCACTGCGGTTCGAATCGTGAACTCCGGATCCTCGAACCGCGCCATGTTCAGGTAGGCGTCGACGCCGCCGTAGACGACGGCCGCCATTCCGATGCCGAAAAGCAACCGGTTGCGAATGGCGAGACGGGCGAAGTCCACGACGGTGGAACTACGGCTCGTAGCGGCGAACGATCATGCCCTCGTGCAGGAAGGCGACGCCGGCCGCGACGATAGTCTCCCCGGCTTCCAGCCCCGCGACCACCGGAAGCGACTCGCCGACGCCTTCGCCGACTTCGATACGGCGTCTGGCCACGGCCATGGTATCGACATCGACGATCCAGACGTACTGCGCTCCGGCTTCGCTGAACACCGCCGCCAGGGGCACAGCGAGGTCCGCCAGCTCCCCGGAGACGACGAGGGTCGAGCGCACGGCGCCGGTCATGCCGGGCCGCACGACGACGCCGGGCGGCGGATCGAACGCGATTCGCGCCTCGAACGTCTGCCCCGTGGGGTCCGCTCGCGCCGAGAGCGAGTGCAGGGTTCCGGGGACCTCGACATCCGGCACGGCGTCCAGCACGACCCGCGTATCGGTCGCGTCGATTCGCTCGGAGTTCGCGATCATGGTTGCGGGCACCTGGATGATCGCGTCCGCGCTGCCGTCGCTCTGCAGCGTGACCGCCGCCTCCTGCGGCCGCACGTTCTGGAACGCCTCGATGTGGATCGCGGCGACGATGCCCGGAAAGGGCGCCCGCAGCACGCTATCGTCGAGACGTCGTCGCGCCGTCTCCAGGGCCGAGCGCGCGACTTCCAGCTGGGTTCTGCGCTGGTCGTGCACGGACACGGATATGGCATCCTCCGCCAGCAGGCGCTCGGCGCGTCCGAAATCCGCCGCCGCGACCTCGTGCTGCGCCTCGGCGGCAGCGAGTTCGGTCAGGGGCGCCTCCTCGTCGAGGCGCGCGATCTCAGCGCCGGCGGCTACCGTGTCGCCCTCGCGCACGCTGATCGACACGACGCGGCCAGCGGACTGAAAGGCCAGTTCCGCCGTCGCGGCGGCCGCCAAGACCGCCGGCAGATCGACCGCGAAGCGGTTGTCCCGCGCGTGCACCTCGGCGAGTTTCGCGGGCCGATCCGCGATCTCGGCCGTAGCCGCGGTTGGATCGGAACAGCCCGACACGGTCCCCGCGACGGCGGCGGCAAGCGCCATGGTTCGGTAAACCCGTCGCCCCAAGATCGGGGGATTGTCGATGATCTCCTTCGGGCCGGGGTTTGGGCATCGCCCCCTTGCACCTTTGGCGGCGTCGCTTCGTACGATCATGCCAGACTGATCCTCCACAACCGACTTGGGCCGTCTGCTGCGCGAATGTAGCAGACTCGGAAGATTCGGACCATGAACGCGGGCGCCGCGCGTCACTGCCGGGGCGGGACGTCTGCGAAGACGTCGTGGCCGTACAGGTCGTCCATCGTCCGCCTGGCCGTGAATCCGACGACCCGATCGCGCAGCCAGGCCCTGATGCCGCCGAGGTGGAATACCGCAGCGTTTCGGCGGCTTCCCAACTGGACTTTCGAAGTGCGTTCCCGGCGCAGCTGCTCGTAACGCTGCAGGCGGCAGGGCGCGCGGTCGCCGCCCTCGAGGCACGCGGCCAGGACCGCGGCGTCTTCAATCGCCATGGCCGCCCCCTGAGCCAGGAAGGGCAGCGTCGGATGGCACGCGTCTCCGAGCAGCGTCACCCGGCCCATGCCCCACCTCGCCATCGGTTCCCGGTCGTGCAGCGCCCACTTGAACAGCGAGTCCGGTTGCATGTTGTCCAGGAGCCGCTGGATGTCCTCGTGCCATCCTTCGAACTCGGCCTTCAGTTCACTGTGTTCGCCACGCTCCGTCCAGGACTCCACTTCCCAACCCCGCCTTTCGACGACGCACACGCAGTTGACCAGGTCTCCACCCCGCACGCGGTAGTGAACAAAATGCCGGCCCGGGCCCCACCACACCATCGTGACGGGCTCGAGCATCCCCGCGGGGAGTCGATCGGCGGGCACCAGCGCCCGCCAGGCGACGTTGCCGGTGAACCGCGGCCGGTCGGTTCCCCAGAGGCCCGCGCGAACCGGGGAGTGGATGCCATCGGCGCCGACCAGCACGTCGCCCGTGTAGTTCGTGCCGCCGGCCCGCAGGCGCACCTCGTCGTCGTTCTGCTCGAAGCCGGTGACGCGGACGCCGCAGTGCAGAACCACGTTCGACGCCTCGGACGCCGCGTCGACGAGCGCCTGCATCAGGTCCGCGCGGTGCATGTGGTAGTAGGGAAAGCCGAATCGCGAAAGTATCTCGTCCCCCAATGCCGACTCGGCGATGACCGCGCCGGTCCGCCATCGCCTGATCGACAGGCTCTGCGGCAGGCATCCCTCGGCGCGCAATCGATTCTCCAGCCCGAGATGATGCAGAACGCGCGCGCAGTTGGGCGACAGCTGTATGCCTGCGCCGACTTCGCCGAAAGTCGCGGCCTGCTCGAAGACCCGCGTCTCGTGACCGCGGGCGGCAAGACACAGCGCGGCGGTGACGCCGCCGATCCCGCCTCCCGCCACGAGAACCTTCAGAGGAACCCGGGCATCCCCGGTCGATTCGTCGCTGCTCACGGTTCGCACGTCGGGGCCGGGACCGCAGTCGTCGGGCGCAGCCGATGCCGGAAGGGTTCCAGGCGCAAGCCGACGGCTGGAGCGGCGGGCCGGGATGGCCGCGGGCCGTTCAGGACGCGTGCCCCCTTGCCTCGCTGTCCTCTCCCGTATCGATCTTGACCGGCGGGTCGTTCGGCACGGAGTGGAGCCAAGCTTCGTCCGGCCTGGAAAGGGCCGTCTCGTACGCCCCTTCGGGATAGTTGGTCAGGTGGGGTCCCGGTGAATTCTCGCGGGGCTGGGGAACCGCGCCGCCGCGATCGCGGAACGGTTCCGGCCGCTTGTAGCGCGCCAGCTCCTCGGGCGAGATGCCCGCCAGGGCCGCGACTTCCGGATCGATCCAGGCTTCCTTGTCGATGGGTTCCGTCGAGTAGCTGAGTTCCAGAGTGAGGCTCTCGGGACCGGCGAAGTAGATCGAGCAGCACATCCCGTGGTCCACCGGGCCCAGAACCGGCACTCCCTTGGCGCGTAGTCTGTCGCGCATGGCGAGCAGTTCGGCGCGGTTCTTTACCCTCAGCGCCACGTGCTGCATGGTGCCGCCCGCGCAGTTGCCGCCGGGGTTGCCCGCGTGGGTCTCGCCCGGGACTCGCGTAATGTCGGCGATGTCGGGATTGCAGACGAAGGCGATCGAGCTTTCGTCATTGAGCCGCAGGAACCCGTGCCACGTGTTGGCCACGCCATGCATCCAGTAAAGCGCCTGCAGTTCCATGCCCAGACGGTCCGTGAAGAACTCGATCTGGGCCTTGATGTCGGCTGTGCAGATGGCCAGGTGGTGGAGCCCCTCGACCTTGTTCATTCAGCAACCCGCCTCGAGTCTTTCGCGAAACACCTCCGATAGTATGATGGATGGGCTTGAAGCAGGGCAATCCGCAATCCGTCCCGGGAATGACTTCGGTCGGCCCGGACCCTATCGACCCGGCATCGGGCGATCCCGACATCCGAAGTCTTTCGGCGAGTCATTGCCCGTGCGCGCGAAACCCGTCAGAACGTGTAGCGCATTCCCACGCTCGCGCCCGCGAACGAGAGCGCATCTGCGGTTCCGATGCGGAACGTCACGGGTTCGCTGCCGTCCCGGCGCAACTGCGACGGATGGCTGCGCAGCCGCTCCCACGCGATCCCCTTTTCGACGAACTTGCCGAGCCGCGCCCAGCGGATCTTCACGCCGATCGACAGTGAGTCCGACAACGCATGGTCGACCCCGCCCACGATCTGGTACGCGGTCAGCCGGTCGTCCAGTTCTCCCTGCTTGCTGGTGGTCGTCGCAGCCAGGTTGCGCCGGACCTCCGCCTCGTTCGGGAGACCGGCCGCGGTGCCGATGGCGGCGGGATCCGGATTGCGCGCCCAGAGGTCGCCGTAGTCCAGCCGCGCCCGGCCGATGCCCACGCCGATGCCGACGTACGGCGTCAGTCGGCCTCGGCGGGGGAAGTCGAGGTACACGTTGCCGAAGACGGCATGGGTCGAGACGCTGCCTATGCGGTTCTCGGCCCGCTGGATCTCGCCGCCGAGCTTGGCGAGGGTATCGCCCGTCGCGCTCGAGACCGGCGAGGTCTGGTCGTATTCCGATCCGCGGTAGAACCACTCCAACTCGGCACGCAGCCGCTGGCCGAACCGGTAGCCGACGGCCGCGCCCGCCAGCAGCCCGGCGGCCCGGTCGAAGGACGATCGCCAGCCAGCACCCGACCCCCGATCGGGATCGGTGCATCCCGGAACCTCGGCGTAGCGGGGGTTGATGAATTCATCGCATCGACTGGCCCGGTCGTTGCTGTTCCCCAGAAGTTCGACTCCGGGCGCCAGATTGAGCCCGACCGACTGGCTCAGATAGAAGCCCCGCGCCGGCTCGGCGGCCGCCGAGCCGGCGAACGCCGCGGCGAGGGCGATCGCTACCGAGCCCAATGTCCCTACTCCAACGCTGTTCATTGCCACCCTCGACAGATCAAGCTCGAACAGTATAACGACGGCTGGCGAGAGACACCGGCGACGCGCGATGCACAACGGTCAGATCGTCTGCGACCGGTCCCGCGAACGGGGCGGGCTTCGCCATCGTCGTCGGCGCGCGCAGTCCGATGGAGAGCGCTGATCGTCAAAGGCGTGACCCCGTTGCCGCCGTATGGCATTGTGCCGGCTCATGGACGGGTTGGAACTGCCTACGGGGCGCGCGCGAGCGGCCGCGGCGCGGCGGGTCCGCGCGTTGCCGGGCGCGTTGTTCGCGTTGGTCGCCACCGTTCCCTCCGCGCGGGCGGCGGAGTTGATCGAGGAAGTGGTCGTCACCGCGGCCAAGCGGGAGCAGGGCGTGTACGACGTGCCGGCGTCGCTCAGCGTGTTCGACGGCGGCGGCTTCGCGGAACGCGGCATCGCCGACCTGGTGGACATCGGCAAGTTCGTGCCGAACCTGAACGTCACGACGTTCTCCGCTGGCCACACGTCCTCGGCCAATCCGTTCATCCGGGGCATCGGCACGCAGGACCACCTGATCACCACGGATCCGGGCGTCGGGGTGTATGTCGACGGCGTCTACCTGGGCCGGCAAGTCGGCCAGCACTGGAACCTGTCGAATATCGAGCGGGTCGAGGTGCTGCGCGGGCCGCAGGGCACGCTGTACGGGCGCAACTCCATCGGCGGCGCGATCAACATCGTGACCGCGGCGCCGGGAACCCGGCCGGGCATGCGCGCGAGCGTCCAGCTCGGCTCGCGGCAGCGCCTCAATGCCCATATCCACGGCGACGGGAACCTGGGCGAGGAAATGGCGGTCACGGTGTCCGCGGGCGTCAACCGCCGCGGCGGGCTCGGGGAGTTTGTCAATCTGCCTTCCGCCGGGGTTGAGGTCGGCCAGACGCGGGAACTGTTCGCGCGCGCGGCGCTGGCATGGCGGCCGTCGCCGTCGTTTTCGGTCACCCTGGCCGCCGACGCCAACGACGGCGACAATGGCCTGAACCCGTACGCCACCCACATCGATGAGTTGCCCGGCGGCGCGGTGTACGCGGCCGGCTACCGCAACTCCGACGGCGCCGCCGACCCGTACGACAACAACACCGGCCAGGCGGACCAGGCGCGCGTGACGAACGAAGCGCGCGGAGCGTCGGTGACCGCCGACTGGGCGTTGGCCGAGCGACTGAGCGCGCGCATGATCGCCGGGGTACGGCATTCGGAGTACGAGGCGGGCCTCGACGACGACGGATTCCGCGACGACTTCCTGAGTTTTCCCGAACGCGGCAGGGCGGACCAGATGTCCATCGAGCTGCAGCTGAGCGGTGCCGTCGGCCCGGCGGATGTCGTGGCCGGCGTCTACGCTTTCGCCGAAGACGGCGCCAACGTTCAGGACCCCACGGTGTTCCTGGGGAACAGGGGCCGGTTCGAACTGAGTCAGGAACTGGACAGCGTGGCCGCGTTCGTCAATTCGAGCGTCGATCTGGGGCGGCGGTGGCGGCTCGCCGGTGGCGCGCGGATGTCCCGCGACCGGAAACGGGGCAGCACCGACGTGGGTACCGGGCCGGTGTCGGCGGAACGGACGTGGCGGCAGACGAGCTGGGACCTGTCGGCGCACCGGATGATCGGGGACCGGATGGCGGTTTACGCCGCCGTGCAGAGCGGCTACCAGTCGGGGCAGTTCCCGGCGCGGCCCTACTGCCTGTTCGCGGACCCCGACTGCTTCGCGGCGGGCGACAACATCACGGCGCTGAACTACGAGATCGGCATCAAGGGACAGCCCCTGGCGGGACTCGAACTGGCCGCTGCTGTATTCCACACCCGCTACGACGACCTGCCCTACCAGGTGAGCACGACGGCCGGTCTGGGATTCAGCACGGTCAACCTGATCGTCGAACAGAGAACGGCGGGCGTCGAACTGGAAGGCGTGTTCCACGTGACGGGGCGGTTACGCTTTGGCGCGACCCTCGGTCGGCTCGGAGTGGAGGTCGAGCGCCGGCACGGCGTGCGGCCGGTTGCGCCGCTCACGCCCGAACTGACGTTCTCCGTCGGCCCCGAGTATCGCTGGCCGCTGGCGAGCGGCGGGGAAGTTGCGGCGCGGGCGGATTATTCGTACCGCGGCGGCATGTGGGGCGAACCCAGTTCCGATCCGGGGCGGCTGACCCGCATCGGGCGCCGCGCGCTGGTCAACTTCCACCTGGGGCACACGTCGCCGGACAGGACGTGGACGGCGGCGGTCTACGGTCGGAACGCCGGCGACGTGCGCTACGATAACGCGCGGCTGAACACGGGCGACTATCTGCTGCGGATACTCAGCAACGACGCCAGCGAGTTCGGCGTGCGCGCGGAACGGCGCTTCTGATCGGAATTCGATGGAAAACCAGGCCAAAGTCATCTACGCCCTGTACGCGCTCAGCGTCATATTCGGCGTGACGGCGATCATCGGCGTGGTCCTCGCATACCTTGCGCGCGACGATGCGCCGAATTGGCTGGCCAGCCACTACCGGTTCCAGATTCGCACCTTCTGGCTGCTGGTACTGTTTATCTTCATCGGTAGCCTGCTGACCATGGTGCTGATCGGAATCCTCGTACTGATCGCGACCGGCGTCTGGTTGATCGTCCGATGCGTGAAGGGCTGGCGTCACCTGGATCGCCTCGAACCGGTAGAGAATGTCGAGACATGGTTGTTCTGAGGCGTCCGCCGGTTGCAAGTCGATTCCGGTTCGCCAGCTACGCGGCCATGAGATCCATTGCCGTTGTCCTGTGCGCCGCGTTGTGCGGCTGCGCGTCCCTCATGTCTTCCGTGACCGAAGGGCTGGCGGAGGACATGTCGGACGCGCTGCTCAACACCGAAGACCTCCAGGTCGCGCGAGAGGGTTCCGCCGCCTTCCTGATCATGCTCGAGGGGTTCCTGCGCAGCAGTCCGGACAGCATCCCCCTGATGCAGGCCGGCGTGACGTTGAACGGGGCCTACGCCGCCGCCTTTGTCGAGGACTCGGAGCGGCGACGCCGATTCGCGGCGCGGGCATTCGAACTCGCGCAACAGGCCTCCTGCGCCCGGCTTGCCTGGGCCTGCTCGGCGCGCACCGACCAGATCGACGTGCTTGAAGCCAACCTGAGGACCCTTGACGCCGGCGACGTGTCGCTGGCGTATACGCTGGCGTCGGCGTGGGCGGGCTGGATCTCGGCCAACAGCGGCGATTGGGGCGCGGTGGCGGAACTCGGGCGGGCCAAGGCCGTCATGACCCGCATCGCCGAGGTGGACGAGACCCACGACAACGCCGGTCCCAGGCTCTACCTGGGGGTCATGGAGACTCTCGCGCCTCCGTCCATGGGCGGCCGGCCGGAGGTGGGCCGGGCCCACTTCGAGCGCGCCATCGAACTTGCCGAAGGCCGGTATCTCGTGCCCCGGGTGTTCTTCGCGGAGTACTATGCGCGGCTCGTGTTCGACCGCGAATTGCATGACCGGGAACTCAACGCCGTGCTGGGGGCGAACCCGAGGGTCGAGGGGTTGACGCTGGCGAACCGCATCGCGCAGGAGCGCGCCCGTGAACTGCTGGAGTCCGCCGATGAATATTTCTGACAGCGGGCGAAGATCGGTGTGGTTGGGCGCGCGCCTTGCGTTCTTGGCGGCGTTGCTGGCGGCGTGCCCGCTGCCGGTGGGCGCCGCGACGATCAAGCTGGCGACGGAGTCGCCGGCGGGTACGGTCTGGATGACGCTGCTTCGCGAAGCGGGTGCTGCGATCGAGCGGGAAACGTCTGGACGCGTCGAACTGAAGATCTACCCCGGCGGGGTCATGGGGGACGATGCGACGGTCATGCGCAAGATGCGTATCGGACAGCTCCAGGCCGCGATCCTGACGACGGGGACCTTCGGCCGGATATTCCCCGATGTCCAGATATACAACCTGCCCATGCAGTTCGCGAGCTTCGAGGAGGTCGACTACGTGCGCGAACGGCTGGACGGGGCGTTGCGCCAGGGGCTGGAGGACAAGGGATTCATTTGCCCGGGCTTGGTCGAGGTGGGCATGGCCTATGCGATGAGCAGGCGTCCGGTGCATTCGATCAGCGATGCTTCAGGCATCAAGCTCTGGACGCCGGTCGGCAACGCCGCCGCGTCGAAAGCCATCGCCGCGTTCGGCATCTCGCCGGTCCCGCTCTCCATCGCGGATGTTCTGGCGGGGCTGCAGACCGGTCTGATCGATGCCGTTGCGTCACCGCTCGTGGGCGCCCTCGCGCTGCAGTGGCATAACCAGCTCGACTACGTGCTCGACCTGCCCTTCATGTACATCTATGCGGTGATGGCGCTGCCGGAACGTGCGTTCAGGCGCATCGACAATGCCGATGAGGAGATCGTTCGCCGCCTCCTTGGAGAGGCCGCCCGCTCCGCCGATGCGGGCAATCGCGCGGACCACCATGCCGTCCGGGAGGTGTTGGAGCAGCAGGGCCTCGAGTTCATTCAACCTTCGGCCGCCGAGGTTCGGCAGTGGAAGGCCAGCGCCGATGCGGCGTCCCGGGATTGGCTTGCGAGCGGCATCGTGAGCGCGGATTACCGCGATCTCTTGACCTCTCACCTGGCCGACTTCAGGAATTCCGCCGGGAACCGTCCCGAGAATCCGTCCGGACAAACGCGTGCTGAATGACGTCGCGCGCGTGCTGCGGCGGATAGAGTCCGGGCTCCTCGTCGCGCTGCTGCTGGCGATGATAGGCGTCGCCGTGTACCAGGTGGCGGCGCGGAACCTGTTCGGCACCGGCCTGACCTGGGGCGACGGCATGGTGCGCGTGGCGCTGCTATGGGTGACGATGGTCGGCGCGATGGCGGCGGGGCCGGACGGGCACATTCGCGTGGACGTGGTCAACCGATTCGCGAGCGAGCGCATCGCGCGGCGGCTGGCCCGGGTCACGAACCTGTTCACCGCGGCGCTCTGCCTTGCGCTGGCGTGGTTCTCGGTGACGCTGATCGCCTGGGACTACGCGGACGGCACTCCCGGTTTCGGCCCGGTCCCGGCCTGGGTCTGCGAACTGGTCATACCCGTCTCCTCCTGCGTGATGGGTCTGCGCTATCTCATCGCCTCGTTGCGGCGGTTGCCGGCGGATGCTGCGGAGACGCAGCCATGATCGCCGCACTCGCCATCGGCATCGTGGCCATGGCGCTCCTTGGGGCGCCGCTGTTCGCCGTCGTGATGGCGGCGGCGATGCTCGGTTTTTTCTCCGCGGGCGTCGATCTGGCCGTGATACCCATCGAGCTATACCGCATCGCCGACACGCCGCTGCTGGTGGCGCTGCCGTTCTTTACTTTCGCGGGCTATGTCATGGTGGCGGCGAAGACATCCGAGCGCCTCATGGATCTCACGCGGGCGCTGTTCGGATGGATGCCGTCGGGCCTTCCCATCGTCGGTTTTGTGGCCTGCGCCGTGTTTACGGCGCTGACCGGCGCTTCCGGCGTGACGATCGTGGCGCTCGGTGCATTGCTCCTTCCGATGCTCGCGGCCAACGGCTATTCGGAGCGCTACAGCTTGGGGCTGGTCACGACCTCGGGCAGCCTCGGGTTGCTGATCGTGCCGTCGGTGCCACTCATCCTGTACGGCATCGTCGCCCAGCAGATGGAGGTGGGCGAGCCGTTCACCATTCAGCAGTTGTTTCTCGCGGGCTTGTTGCCGGCGCTCACGATGATCGTCCTGCTGTCCGGGTGGACCGCGCTGCGTCACGGCGGCGCGCCCAGGACGCCATTCGAAAGGCGTGCCCTCTGGAAGGCGATCAAGGCCGCGCGGTGGGAGCTGCCGCTGCCGTTCGTCGTCCTCGGCGGCATCTACTCCGGCCTGTTCGCCATTTCCGAAGCCGCCGCCATGACTGCGCTCTACGTGCTGGCGGCGGAGGTGTTCTTCTACAGGGAGGTTCCCATCGAGCGCCTGGCCGGTATCGTTCGCGAATCGATGGTGATGGTGGGCAGCATCATCCTCATCCTCGGGGTGGCGCTCGCGTTCACGAACTTCCTGGTGGACGCCGAGATCCCGCAGCGACTGTTCGAGTTCGTCCAGGCGAGCATCAGCAATCCGCTGACTTTCCTGATCCTGCTCAACATCCTGCTGCTGATTCTAGGCGCCGTACTCGACGTGTATTCGGCGGTGATCATCATGGTGCCGCTGTTGCTGCCGATGGCTGTCGGCTACGGAATCCATCCGGTGCATCTCGGCATTATCTTCCTGGCCAACCTGCAAATCGGCTACTTCACCCCGCCGATCGGCATGAACCTCTTCATCTCGAGCTACCGGTTCGGACGGCCGGTGCTCGAACTCTATGCGGCATGCTTGCCTTTCATGGGCGTGTTGTTGATCGCATTGCTCCTGATTACCTACGTACCGGCCCTGTCGCTCTGGTTCCTGTAGCGCGGTCGCCCCGCCGCTTACTCGATATCGGGTTGATTTCGCGCACGAAAACCGGCGTTTGTCCATATCCCCCGCGGCCGGATCCATCCGAAAATGTCCGCAAGGCAGTCGGAATCGAGGGTGAATCGAGGGCATGGAAGCGCGGTCTTTCCTTGCGCGGCATCGGCCGCGGTTGATCGAGATCGCCAAGGGCGCGTCCCCCGCCCTGCAGGGCGACCGGAATCTCACGAAGTTGCTGGAAGAGATCTACCGGGACTTCGATTCGGTGCCCGACAAGCCCGGCAAACGCGATTCGCTTCCGGGCGAGGATGTGTTCTGGTGGTGCGTCACGATTCTCGAAGAACTGGAAGAGGTGGAGCGCCCCGGTCCGAAGACAGATCCGTACCTGATGATGATGATCGAACAGCTGAAGGAGATGGGCGGGCGGCTCGAGCGCGACGAACCCTTGCCTTCACGCTTCGGCATTCACTGGTTCGACGAACTGGACGAGGAGTGGGATGACGACGACCTGTCCGACTGCCTGAAAGACTGAGGCGATCGATCAGGTTCGGAGCTAGTCGAATTCCGCTCGCGTCAGCACGGGCGGGAGGAGTTGGCGATGACATTGCGCGGAAGACTCAGATCGGGAGTTCGCCATACTCTGCCAGCACGAGTTCGAACTCGATCCTCGGCAAGAGACCGAAAACGGCCAGTCCGGGTTTGTCGGGCAACCTGAGGTGGCCGGCGTCGACGGGCACCTGGCCCCAAGTGGGATCGACCGGGAGCCACCAGCCGTCCACCGCCACTTCGCTCCAGTTGTGCAGCGCGAACGCCTGGGCTTCGACGTCATAGGCGAGCCCGGTAACGGTACGCGCGGCGTATCCCAGCGCGCGCGCCATCGTCGTCAGCAGGTTGGCGTACTCGGTGCAGTCGCCGCGGCGGTCGCGCAGCACGTTCAGTACGGTGCGCCCGGAGGCTTCCTCGGCATAGTCGATGTAGCCGTGAACGAAATGCACGAGCGCTTCGACCTGGCGGGTCGGGTCGGTCAGTCCGGAAGCGGCGCGTTGGGCGAGGCGTTTGATCGCCGGGTCGCCGGCGGGATGCACGGTTGTCGGGGCCGATAGCGCCCCGAGTTCGTCCGGATCCGCGCGCCGGCGCGCATCGCGTCGGCTTTCGAGCACGAGGTCGCCGCCCGCATCGCGGCGCAGCATCGGCCACGAAGTCGTGTCGCCCGCGCCCTCGGCGCGGACGCGGAGAAGCAGGCGCGCCAGGTCGCGAGGCGAATCGAGCGGTTTGTCTATCCCGACATCGTACATCCGCGCATCGGATGCGGAGGCATCGCCTCGCCAGGCTCGCGCTGTCCAGGATGCGCCGGCGAGGGTCATTTCGAACACGTCGGCGATGTGCAGACGGACCGGCAGATGGTCGGCGTTGAGTTGCATGATCGACGCGCCGCGATTTCGAAGCCGATAGCCCGTGTCATTGCGACCGATAACGCGCCAGGACTCCCGCTTCAGGGACAGCCGGTCGAAGTCGATCGATCGCGAGTCGAGCGCGTCGCCGATGGCCCGATCCCCGGCGAGCCAGGTTTCGATCGCGAGATAGTCGTTCAACCGGTAGTCCCAGTCGAGTTGCCTGATCCGGCCGTTGAACGAGGCGGCGAGACCTCCGCCATGGCGCCGCTCGATGTCGACGCGAGTCGAGTTGTCGGCGCTGACGTAGTCGTGCTGCGCGGCTACGAGCAGGTGGGGCGCTCGCCCTTCGAAAACGAATGTCTCGACGATGCGCGTTTGTGGACCGGCGCCGAGCCGGAACACCAGTTCCGACTCGAAAAGATATCCGGCGCGCGCCGTGCGTCCCCGGGTGCGGAAGTGACCTATGTCCGCGCCATGCAGACTGACGCCGTACCATCGCTCGGCCTGGAGCCGTTCGGCCGCCTGCTCCGTTGGATCGGGCGGGCCGCCGAGCCATGCGGCGGCGGCCAGGGCGGCTGCGGTCGCTGCGGCAAAGCCGAAGCGGTACGGGAAAGGGCGCATGCGGGGGATTGTATACACGCGCCGGGCCCGCTCGGAACGGCGCATTGTTTACAATGCCGCCGCGAATCCTGGAGACGCCACGGTGGAAGATCTTCGCGATTTTATTCGTGACCGCGTACGCCGCGACCTGGCCGACGGCGTCGTCGGGGGCGTGGTAACGCGCTTTCCCCCGGAACCGAACGGATACCTGACCATCGGCCACGCGAAGTCGATCTGCCTGAATTTCGGCATCGCCCGGGAGTTCGGCGGCAAGACATTCCTGCGTTTCGACGACACCAATCCGCTGAAGGAGAGCCGGGAGTTCGTCGACGCCATCCAGCGGGACGTGAGTTGGCTCGGTTTTCCCTGCGGCACCGTGACCTTCGCTTCGGACTATTTCGAGTCGTTGTACCAGTTCGCCGAAAGGCTCGTCGAGGGGGGCCTGGCCTACGTCGATAGCCAGAGCGCGGAAGATGTCGCGGCCGCCCGGGGCAGCTTTACCGAGCCCGGACGCGAGAGCCCTTGCCGGGACCGCTCCATCGACGAGAACCTGAACCTGTTCAGGCGCATGCGCGCGGGCGAATTCAGCGACGGCGCCCATGTCCTCCGGGCCAGGATCGACATGGCGGCGCCGAACCTGGTGATGCGGGATCCGGTGCTGTACCGAATTCGCCATGCGACGCACCATCGCACCGGCGACGACTGGTGCATCTACCCGATGTACGACTTCACGCATTGCCTGTGCGACGCGCTCGAAGGCGTCACGCACTCTCTCTGCACGCTCGAATTCGAGAACAACCGGGAACTCTACGACTGGGTTCTCGACAACGCGGGCGTGAACGTCCATGTGCCGCAGATCGAGTTCTCGCGCCTGAATCTCGAATACACGGTCATGTCGACGCGGTTTTTCCGAACGCTGGTCGAGCGGGGCAGCGTGGCGGGGTGGGACGACCCGCGGCTGCCCACCCTCGCCGGTCTGCGCCGGCGGGGATATACGCCGGAAACCCTTCGCGAATTCTGCCGACGCATCGGCGTCACGAAACAGGAAAACCGCGTCGAGATGGAACTGCTGGAGTTCTGCGCGCGCAGCGCGCTGGAAGACGCGGCGCCGCGCGGGATGGCGGTACTCGATCCGCTCCCCGTCACCATCACCAACTATCCGTCCGACGAGGACGAGGAACTCGAGGCGCCCTGGCACCAGAAACGGCCGGAACTGGGCACCCGCAGGATCACGTTCGGCCGCTCGGTCGTGATCGAACGCGATGACTTCATGGAGTCGCCGCCGCGCAGGTACCGGCGGCTGTCTCCGGGGGAAATGGTGCGGCTTCGCCACGGTTTCATCATCCGCTGCGACGAAGTGATCAGGAGCGCCGACGGTCAGCCGTCGGAGTTGCGCTGCACCTACTTTCCCGAGTCGAGGAGCGGCAGCGATACCAGCGGACTACGGCCCAAGGGCGTGGTGCACTGGGTGAGCAGGGCTTCCGGCGTGGCGGCCGAGGTGCGCCTCTATGATCGGCTGTTCAGCGTTCCGGCGCCGTCGCCCGCCAACATGGAGGAGGAACTGAATCCCGATTCCCTCGCCATCCGGAGCGCGCTCGTCGAACCGGCGCTCGTCGAGGCCGAGGCATCGCGGTTCCAGTTCGAACGGTTGGGATATTTCTACAAGGACCCGGTCGACCACTCGGCGACGTCGCCGGTCTTCAACAGGATCGTGACCCTTCGGGACTCGTATCGCCCCTGAGCGGAGCTACGCGTACACCTCCGCCAGGTCTTCCCAGAAGTCGGCGTAGGTCTTCGCCACGCAGCCGGGATCGAGTATGGCGCAACCGCCGACCTCGCTGGCGAAGACGGCCAGCGACATGGCCATCCTGTGATCGTCGTAGGTCGCGAACCGGGCGGGGCGGGGCGTCGACACCGGCTGGACCCGAACCCAGTCCGGACCTTCTTCGACCTCCACGCCCGCTTTTCGAAGCTCGCGCGCGGAGCAGGCGATTCGGTCGCACTCCTTGTGCCGCAGCGTCGACAGGCCCGTGATGTGCGTCGCGGCGGGCAGGAAGGGCGCCACCGCCATGAGCGTGGTCGACGCGTCCGGCATGTCCTCCATGTCCGCGTGTCCGATGGCCCGCGGCCGCTCCGGACCCGCGATGGAAACGGTGTCGCGCTCGATCCGAACGTCGGCGCCGATCCGCCGGCAAACTTCGAAGAACGCGAAATCCCCCTGGGTCGTGCCGGCCCCCAGGTTGGCGAAACGCGCGGTAGAGGAGTGCAGGGTCGCGAGCGCCGCGAAATACGTCGCGGCGGAGGCGTCGCCTTCGATCGACACCGTCCCGCCCCGATACGCCGCGGGTTCGATGCGTATGGCGTTGCTTTCCGACGTAGACCGTCGCTCGTCATTTTTTTGCGAGGGAGACCCTCGCGCTGCTTTTTTTTTCGAGGGCAACCCTCGCGCTCCCTTTTTCTGCGAGGGATCCCCTCGCGCTCCCCGGACTCGTACCGGGACGCCTCGCTTGGCCATTTCGACCCGCGTTACTTCGATATAGGAGGCTGACACGGGCTCGTCCTTTGGCCGCAAGGTGAGACCATGCGGCAGGCGCGGGGCGA
Organism: uncultured Pseudomonadales bacterium; assembly: GCA_964518405.1. Classification (GTDB taxonomy): domain Bacteria; phylum Pseudomonadota; class Gammaproteobacteria; order Pseudomonadales; family Azotimanducaceae; genus VXNE01. Next base: position 19,955 of record CAZFGB010000229.1, read on the forward strand.
TCAGCATCAACGCCGACAGGTATTGACTGGAAACGCGCGTGCCGACTTCGACTTCGCGCGCCCAGTCGTCGGGGCCTGCGACGGAAATCGGCAGATGCCCGTCCTCGTCCGCGGCCTGCGCCCGGCAGCCGAGTTGTCGCAACGCCCCGATCATGTCGCGATTCGGCCGGACGCGAAGCGGCGCCCGGCCATCGAGATGCGTCGCGTCCCGGCGCAGCGCCGCGACCGCCAACAGGAAGCGCAGGGATACTCCGCTGAGATCGACATCGATGTGCGCCTCGCCGGCGGCTAGCGTTTCCGGTGGGTCGACAACGAGCCGCGAGCGGCCGTCGGTCTCAATATCAGCGCCGAGCCGGGAAAGGGCGCGGACCATGGCGTCGATGTCATCGCATCGGGGAATGCCCATGAGCGATGTCTTCTCGGATGCGAGCGCCGACATGACGAGATGGCGCAGGGCGATGGACTTGCTGCCGGGCAGCGTCAATGCGATGTCGAACGGTTCGCGCACCTTGTCGATTTCTTGCTGTCCGTGCATGCCGATCGCCTTCGAACGACCTCCCTCGGGCGGATGTCGCGGTTTGCCTATGCGCCGCCCCTCGATGGGCGCGGCAGTCCTTGGGTGATTATCGCATCTGGTTGGGGGGCGGTCAGGTCGGGAAACGGTGTTGCGTCGCTGGCGGGGCGGTAGAATGGCATGGATTCCAACCGTGAGGAGAACGCGCATGGCCGAAGCCGCGACTGCGGACGTATCCGTCGATCTGAACGACCTGACAATGAGCGAAGAGGCGCAGCCTCTGCTCGACGCCGTCAGGAAATTCATTGCGGAAGAGGTCAACGTCCAGGCGCCGGAGTATTTCGAAGCAGCCGCCGAACATGGAGACCGCTGGAGCCTGTCTCCGCGCCAGGAGCGGATACTCGGCGAATTGAAGGCAAAGGCGAAGGCCAACGGCCTGTGGAACTTCTTCCTGCCCGATGCGGAAACCGGCGAAGGGCTGAAAAACCTCGACTACGCGTACATCGCCGCGGAACTCGGCAAGAACCCGCTTTCGTCCGAGTGCCTGAACTGCAGCGCGCCCGATACCGGCAATATGGAGGTGCTCGAGCGTTTCGCGACGCCGGAGCAGAAGGAACGATGGCTGAAACCGCTGCTGAACGGCGAGATCCGATCCTGTTTCGGCATGACGGAACCCAACCTGGCATCGTCCGACGCCAAGAACATCGGTACCCGCGCGCATCTCGACGGCGACGAATGGGTCATCAACGGCGAGAAGTTCTACATCTCCGGCGCCGGCGACAAGCGGTGCAAGATCATGATCTGCATGGTCAAGACCAGTCCCGACGCCGCGCCTCACCGGCAGCAGTCACAGATCCTGGTGCCGATGGACACCCCCGGAGTGAACGTCCTCGAACCCATGACGGTATTCGGTCACGACGACGCGCCCCACGGCCACATGCACATCATGCTGGAGGACGTCCGCGTCCCGAAAGAGAACTGCCTGTTGGGCGAGGGCCGGGGTTTCGAGATTTCGCAGGCGCGCCTGGGACCCGGGCGCATTCACCACTGCATGCGGTCCATCGGCCAGGCGGAACGCGCGCTCGACCTGCTCGTGCGTCGCGGTATTTCCCGGGAGGCGTTCGGGCGTCCGATCCTGCAGTTGGGCAAGAACATCGAACTGGTGTCCCGCGCGCGCATCGACATCGAGGCGATGCGCCTGATGGTGCTGAAGGCCGCGAAGGCGATGGACGTGCTGGGCAACCGCGAAGCCCGGGTCTGGGTGCACATGGTCAAGGCGATGGTGCCGGAGCGCGTGTGCCAGATCATAGACCAGGCGATCCAGCTCCACGGCGCCACCGGCGTGTCGCAGTGGACGCCGCTGGCGGGCATGTACACGGGACAGCGGACGCTGAGGATCGCCGACGGCCCGGACGAAGTGCATCACCTCGTCGTCGGCCGGGCGGAAATGCAGAAATACCAAGGCACCGCCTGAGCGGCATTGCAGGGATGCGCAGGAGGTCTTGCGTCCTGGTGGAGCCGGGGGGGGTCGAACCCCCGACCTCGACATTGCGAACGTCGCGCTCTCCCAACTGAGCTACGGCCCCGGTTCGGACGTTGAGGATGCGCGATTTTGCCGGAATGCCGCCGGAGAATCCAACCCGTTGCGGGAGTCGCGCCCGGTGAAAAAGGGAATCACCTTCGGGGCATTCGACCTGTTCCACGCGGGCCACGTCATGATGATGCGGGAGGCGAGGACCGTCTGCGACCACCTCATCGTCGGCCTCCAGAGCGATCCGTCCCTCGATCGGCCGCAGAAGAACCGTCCGGTGCAGAGCATCGTCGAACGCCACGTGCAGGTGGCGGCCTGCCGCTACGTCGACGAAATCATCGTCTACAGCACCGAGGCGCAACTGCTCGACATCCTCGAACACGTCGACTGGGACGTGCGCATCCTCGGCGACGAGTACCGCGACAAGGAGTTCACCGGGCGCGAGGAGACATTGAGCCGGTGCTACTTCAACCAGCGCCCGCACACCTTCTCCAGCACGGAACTGCGGGACCGCGTCGCGGCAAGATCGGTCGAATCCGCAAAAGGTTGTTAGACTGCGGCGGTTTCGACGGCAGTGCGTGAACGATGACGCGAGCGGCAACTACCCAGAAGGCGTTGAACGCCCTTGTCTGCGGTGCTTTGCCTCGGCAAGGCTGCTGGGGAGAAGAGCAATATCTCTGGCTGACGGATCGCACCCGCCGTCTTGTCGAGTTCACCGATGGATGCGTCGAGGAACTGCCCGTGCCCACCGTCATGCACCAAGCCATCCTTGCTTTCCTCTGGCGACTATTCGCCGCCCATCTCGAACCGCGCGGCGGGTTTGCGCTGTTCGCGGGTCTGCGGGTGCGGATCGGGGAGGGCAGATTCCGCGAACCGGACTTGGCCGTACTCCTCGACCGTTCGGATCCCCGCAACCAACCACGCTACTGGCTAGGTGCCGACCTAGCGCTGGAGGTGGTCAGCGAGGACGATCCGAACCGTGACCTCGTGGTCAAACGCGACGAGTACGCCGCGGCGGGCATCAACGAATATTGGATCGTCGATCCGCGCGCGGAAACCATCACTGTGCTTGTGCTCGCCGGGCCCCGTTACGAGGAACATGGTGTTTTCCGCCGCGGCGATACGGCGACATCGCTGTTGCTGGACGGATTCACCCTTGACGTGACCGAGACGTTCGACTTCGGCCAAGGCTGACGGAATCCGGATGGTCTGACCTGTCCTGTCGATCTGGGAGAAGCGTCCGCGGCCGATGGTCTCAAGAGGACGCCCGCAGGGAGCGCCATGGCGGTTGATATCGAAAATGCCCGCGTGAGGGTGGAGCGGCCCCTCGAAGCGCCGATCATCGATGCGTCCACCCATCCCGGTATCGGAACGAACATCCAGGGTCCGTCCCTCATTCATGCCCCGGACTGGCTGGAAGCGCCTCTTGGCCGGTACTACCTCTACTTCGCCGACCACAAGGGCAGCTATATCCGCTTGGCTTGCGCGGACGCGCCGACGGGTCCTTGGAACGTCTACGCGCCGGGAAGCCTGCAACTCGAACAGTCGCACTTTCTGACCGCTCCTCCGGATGTGCCGCCCGCCATGCGCGACCGATTGGCGGCGAGGACGCCATCGGGCCTGGATCCCCTGCGGGAGGCGACGACGCCCCACATCGCTTCGCCGGATGTCCATGTCGACGACGCGACGCGGCGCATCGCCATGTACTACCACGGCCTCGAAGGTCCGGGGTACCAGGTCAGCCGCGTCGCCCTGTCCCGCGACGGAATCCATTTCGAGGCCCGGCCGGAGATTCTCGGCAGTTCATATATGCGGGTTTTCCGGCATGGCGGCATGACGTATGCGATGGCGATGCCGGGCAGGTTCTACCGGTCCTCGGACGGATTGACGGCGTTCGAGGAAGGCCCGCTGCTGTTCAACGCCAACATGCGCCATGCGGCGCTGTTGAAGCGAGGCCAGACGCTGTACGTATTCTGGACCCAGGTGGGAGACGCGCCGGAACGGATCCTGCTCAGCGCGGTGGAACTCACGGAAGACTGGAAACACTGGAAGGAGACGCAAGCCAGGGAAGTGCTGCGTCCGGAACGCGTCTGGGAAGGATCCCGCGCACCGGTCGAGCCGTCCGCGCGCGGTCCGGTGTACGGCCAGGTCAACCAGCTTCGCGATCCCGCGGTCTACGTCGAGGGGGACCGGGTGTTCCTGTTGTACGCAGTCGCGGGCGAGAGCGGCATCGCGCTGGCGGAAGTCTTCTTGGCGTAAGGGACCGTCCGTGGTCCCGAGAGGGTCGGCTAGGGAAAACTCCCGGCACACGCCTGGGCGATGCGCCTCGTGTTTTCGATCATCCTGCGCCGTGCCGCATCGGCATCGATAGACTCGGCCCGCTCATCGGGCGTCACCTCGAACAAGAGATCTCCCTGGCGCACGACGGCGCCGTCCCGGTCGGCCATCACGCACTCGTCGACGGTGCCGGAAAATGTCGCGCGCACCTTGGTGAACATCTTCATCACCTCGACGATGTAAAGCGTGTCGCCGACCTCGAAGTGGGTGCCCGGTTCCAGGTATGGCGCCGTGCCGGGCGCTTCGCGGGAATGGAACATGCCGCCGATCTCCGCAACGATTTGGTCTTCGGCCGCCGTTGGCGGAGGGCACAGGATTCTGCGCGCCTCGGCCACCACGTCCGGCGAGTGGAGTTCTTCCGGCAGCGCGAGCGTAAGGTCGGGCGCGACTCCGACTTGGCCGAAACCGCTCTCCCGCGCGATGAGATGCGGCAGCGCGAGCAATTGCAGACCGTGGTTGAAGCCGAGATGTTGCGCCCGCAACGCGTCCCATTTCTCGCCTATGGCGTCCGGGCCATCGACGGGACTGCGCGGTTCGCGCAGCAACTTGCTCAGATCCGCGAAGTCCGCCGCGCCGAGTGCCGCGCGCAGTCGGGCATGGTGGGCGCGCGCGGCGTCGAGCAGTTCGCGATCATGGTCCCAGATCGCCTCCGCCGCCGATCCTTCCTCCCGTTCCATGGCGAGGTATCGGTAAAGCGCGTCCAGCGCATCCATCGGGCTGATGCGCCAGCGCGGGGCGTCGCCGCCGGTCAGGCCCGCATCCTCGGTTTTGAAGTGGTGAGCGCTGGCGGCAACCCAACCCGCCAGCAGGTGAGGATTGGCGAAGAGTCGCTGCAGCGGGCGCAGGATAAGCGTCGACTTGAGGTCCATCGCCCGGTCGTACGCGGCCCTGATCGCATCTATGCTGTCATCGCTTGACTCGGACTCGCCGGCGGACCCGGCGATGCGCTCCCTCACGCTCGTCCTCACGACATCGAACGCAACCGTGAGGTCGATCCCCCGGGCGGCGTCGAAGAGGCGGCCCACCGCGGCCAGGTAGGCCTGCACGAAACGCGTTTCGATCTTCGCGCGGGGGTGTTGCGCGATGAGCCAGTTCAGCAGTCCGTAGTGAAAGTCGAGGTTGGTCTCGAGATCGGCGCCCTTGATGCGCATGCGCCGCAACGCCTCCAGCATGTTGCGCCAGGTCTCCTCGCGCGTATCCCCCGTCGTCAGGAGCAGAGCGATATTGCTGTCGTAGGCGCCCGCCAGGTAGTAGGGGACGAACTGGCCGGTGTCCGGGTTGGGGCTGCAGATGCCCTGGTCGTCGCGGATCTCTCCGGGAATGCCGGGGGACCAGGATTCGATCACCCCGCCCGCGGCCGGACGCAGGGCCGCATCGGTGGCGTTCAGGCGCACTTCCAGCGCATCGCCTCGGCGCAGCGCGCGCCGGGGTTTCGGAAGTCTTTGGCCGTGGCGCGCGATCAGCGCCATGGCTTCGATGAGCGACTCCACCCGCAACACGCTGTTCGCGTCGCGCGGATCGACGAACTCCAGGGCGTAGCAGAGTTCGGTGACGCGGTGCTCCACCTGGATGCGCGTATTCATCTCCATGAAGTAGTGGTCTTCGCCGTCCACGATGCACTCGAAAGTGGACACCGAGTCGAGATCCACCGCGAGGCCGAAGCGCTCCGCCTCGTCTTCCATCTCCGTCAGGATCCTCAAGTCGGCTTCCAGGGCGCGCGCGGTCTCGCGTTCCCCGGCCTCGCGGCTGGCGGCGATTTCCCGTTGCAGGGACTCGGCGGTGACGGACGCCTCGACGAGCTTCTGTTCGTGCATCTGCGCGGAGCAGTCGCGCAGTCCGAGGGCCACGCACCAGTCGCCGTTGCCGATCACCTGCACCTCCTGGTGACGGTTGGCGTCGATGTTGAGTTCGATCAGGAGGTTCCTGTCGGCGGTGCCGATTTCCAACCAGATTTCCCGCGACGCCGTAACCGCATCGGCCGCGGCGGCGTCGAGCCGCGCATCGAGGCTGTCCGACTCGTGGTGGGACGCCGGGTGCAGCACGCGCTGTCCCTTGCCGCCGCCGCCGCCGGCCGACTTGAGCCGCAAGCGCCGGTCGGGGAACCGCTCGAGCAGTGCGCGGGCCTGCCGGCGGACAACGTCGAGGATCTCGTCATCGGTCAGGAGTTCGATCCCGCGCCGCGCGGCCTCGGTCAACAACGCATCGGCGGCCAGTTCCAGATCCTGTTCGTTAGGCACTGTCAGACGGTTATCCTCCGCCAGCCGCGCGAGTCCGGTGGCATCGCCGCATTTCGCGATCAGCGCGAGGGAAGTGACGTTGTCGACGCCGGGCGTGACGCTGATGGATTGCGCGAGCGCGGTCCGCTTCGCCACATCCTTGCGGCCGGCGGCGCGCACGGTGGCGGCGCCGGGTCCCATGACCATCAGGCCCGCCGCTTCGAGGGCTTCGGCCAGCGCTTCGTCCTCCGCCATGAAACCGTAGCCGGCGAACACCGCGTTGTAGCCGTGATCGCGGGCGATGCCGACGATCTCCCCGATGCGCGCCTCGCGTTCGGTGCGGTCCGCGCCCGTGTAGTCGGTCACTCGATGCACCGCCTTCGGATTCGTCATCGTCCGCAGTTCCGGCGCGCGGGCGTTCGCGTACGCCACGGCGTCCTTGTCCGAAAGCAGGATGCCGTAGCCGGCGACGCCCATCCCTTCGAACACGTCCATCGCCTCCTTGCGCACCGGCCCGCGACAGATGATCAGGGGCTTGAGGTCCGTGCAGTCGAAGCGTCGTACCCATGCCGAGTCCTTCGCGCGGGGCGCGGCCTGGCTTTGTTCGGTGCCTCCCATCAGTGGAATTCCCTTTGCGGGCCGGCCATGGGACTCGGCGTGTAGCGCCGCATCAGGAAGTCCATCGACCCGGTCAGCAGCCGCCGCAGGTCCGCCGGCATGACAAGCTGCGAAATGGAACCGAGGGCCAGCGCCTCCCGGGGATTCATGAGGTCGCGTTCGTATCGCTCGATCAACTTGGCGTCCTCGGCCGCGAACCAGCGCGACGCTTCCTGTTCCGCGGCGCGGCGCGCTTCGGGCCGCGGCTTGCCGGCGGCCACCTGTTCGGCGACCGCGGCGGCAACTCGGATCCGCCGTTCGCCGGTCAAGGCCCTCAGTTCGTCCTTGTAGACGAATTCGCGGCCCGCGGGCCCCATGACGGCGACGCGGGCGGTCGGCAGCGCGAATACGAAGTCGGCGCCGGTCGCGTAGTTGTTGAACGATGCGTATGCGCCGCCGAAGGCGTTGCGCACCAGCACCAGGATGCGCGGCGTGC
>CAZFGB010000230.1:0-38946 GCA_964518405.1 uncultured Pseudomonadales bacterium
ACGTGCGCCAGCGCGAACTCGGAAAGGAGCTCGTCCACGTCGTGCTGCCGCGCCCAGTCCTTGAAGCTCGACCGGAAGCCGTGCCCCGACGCCGGCCGTGCGCAGCGCCGGGGTCATCACCGTGTTGCCCATCATCGCGCCTGGGCGGCTGCCGGGGAACACCAGCGCGCCCCGCGTCGCCTTGCTGGCTTCGGCAAGGACGTCCAGCGCCTGACGGGAAAGCGGCACCCGGTGGGGAGCGCGAGGGTGTCCCTCGCCGAGAACGCCCGAAGCCGCGGGCGCCGGCTATGGGGCAGCCCATCCCCGTCCGTCGGCCGCAAGCGACTCGACCTTGGCGTCATCGATCCACCAACTGTCGATGACCCGCGCCAGACCTCCCACGAGGTACTCATAGGTCGCCGCAGCGTCGTCCGGACGGCCAAACTTGTCCCAATAGAGAAACCGTTCGTCGTCGGGCATGTTCAGCGGTATGTGGTAGAAGCCCCATAGCAGGACGCGGTCGAGCGCGCGGCAGATGGTCTTCGCGGTCTCAAGGTCCGGCGCGCTCTGGGCGCGTTCGATCAGGGCATCGACGACGGGATCGCGAATTCCCGACAGATTGCCGCCCATGTCGGGGACCGCGACCTCGGAACTGAAGTAGGTGTGCAGCTGGCCCATGGGCGGGTTCACCAGTTCGCGGCCCAGCAGGAACATGTCGAATCTGCGCTGCCGCTTGTACTTGACCGCGACGACGTTCTCGAGCAGACGCAGGCGGGCGTCGACGCCCAGGATTCGAAGCGACTCGATGTACGGAAGCAGCAGCCGTTTGGCGCCTGCGTCCTGTGTCGCGATCTCGATCTCGAAGGGCCGTCCGCGCGAATCCTGGAGCCGACCGCGCGCGAACGTCCAGCCGGCCTCGGCCAACAGGTGCCGCGCCCGTTCCAACGCCGCGCGATGCGGACCCCGTCCCGTCGACCTTGGCAACCGAAATGGTTCGGTGAACACGCGATCGGGAAGTTGGTTCCGGTACGGCGCCAGTAGCGCGCGCTCTTCTTCCGCAGGCAGATCAATCGCCGCGAAGGGCGAACCCGCGAAGTAGCTCAGCGCGCGGCGTTGGGAGTCATGGTGAAAGACGCGGTTCTGCCACTCGAAGTCGAACGCCAGCGTCAACGCTTCGCGCACGCGCGGGTCGCGGAACATTTCGCGGTCGATATTGAGTACGAGCGCGCGGTCCAGGCCGATCTGCCTGCTGACATGGCGCGTATCGCGGAGCAACCGGCCCGCTTTCGACGCCGGCGTGTCGTATGAGTTCACCCAGTGCCGAACGTCGGTTTCATGAAAGAGGTCGAACAGCCCCTTGCGGAATGCTTCCCGCGCTATGGTGGCGTCGCGGTAGACGTCGTAGCGGATCGTGTCGAAGTTGTGGCGTCCCCGGTTGACTGGAAGATCGCGGCCCCAGTAATCGTCCACGCGCTCATAGACGATATGGTTGCGATCGAACCGGGCGACCCGGTACGGACCGCTGACAAGCGGCGGCTCCAGCGTGGGCGCGCCCGGGTCGCGGTCGGCGTAGTAGTGCGCCGGGCGGACGGGAAACGTGGTCAATGCCAACAGGTTCGAATGGGTGAAGATATCCCTGTGGTGAATCACCAGTTCCCGGGCATTGACGATCTCGAGCGACTCGATCCAGGATTGCAGGTAGACCTTGCCGGCCAGCGACGTTTTTCCCATCACGTCCCAGGAGAAGCGAACATCGCCGGTCGTTATCGGCGCCCCGTCGTGCCAGCGGCCCCTCTCATTCAACCTGATGAACAGCGACTTGCGGTCGGCCGAGAGCGCGACGCCGTCCGCCAGCAGCCCATACATGGCCGAGGGCTCGTCGGCCGACCTGGTGAACAGCCGATCCATGGTTCTCTCCAGGCCGGCGGCGTTGGAAACCCCTGTGCCCCAGGCGCCGGACAAGTTCCGGATCGCCCAAGTCGTCGACAGGGTCAGGCTGCCGCCTTTCGGCGCGGATGGGTTCGAATAATCGAAGTGGGTGAAGCTGGCCGGATACTTCAGGTCATGCAGCAGGGAGATGCCGTGCCGGTACCGCGGTTGCTCCGCCAGGCATGCGGATGCCAGCAGAAACGCGCTGGTCACCGCGAACAATTTGCCCGCAACATGAAGGGACGCCGGGGAAGTTTTTCGAGGCCGGGCGCGGGGGGTCATGATTCGTGTATCTTCTCATCAATAGCCTGATGGTCGAAATGCAGGCAAGCCAGGAGATCTAGATGCAGACACGTTTCAGCCCGCCGGACCTGTCAAACGCGGTGGAAAAATTCGTCGGTCCATACAAATTGGCCATGGCGTACCGCCAATTCACCGTCGACGAAGGGCTGACCATTCACGTGTTCGGTCCGGTGGAAGGCGAAGAACACGAGATCCTGCGGTTCGATTGCTTCAAGAACCATCCGCACTACCACGTGGGGTTTTCCTACCTGGACGAGCCAAGGGAGGCCATCGACGATCCAAACCCGTTCCACTGGGCGTCGGGGGAACTTGCGCAGCGCTTTCCCGACTACCTGGCGCGGGCGCGCGCCGGGTGCGAACTGCCGGAGAACTGGCGGCAACTGACCGCCAGTGCAATCGAGGATTTCAAGTCCAGATCCCCCGACCTGCTCCCCGGTTGACCGACATGCAAATCACTTCCGTCAAGGCGTTTCCCGCCTCCAAGGTCTTTTCGCCCGCCGTAACCCGCAACTTCGTATTCGTCAGGATCGAGACAGACGAAGGAATCACGGGCTGGGGCGAGGCGACTTCCGGCCCCCTCGCCGTAGCCACCATGGTGGACGAATTCGGCCGGGAACTCGTCGGCAAAAATCCCATGGAGATCGAAAAGCATTGGCAGACGCTTTACCACCACTTCCACGTCCGGGGCGGCGTGGTGCAGATGTCCGCCATCAGCGGTATCGAGATCGCCCTCTGGGACATCAAGGGCCAGGCCCTCGGAGTGCCGGTGTACGAACTGCTCGGCGGCAAGGTGCGGGACCGAATCTGGACCTACGGCCGTTGGGACGGCCCAACGCCGGAGACATCCGTTGAAAACGCCATGAACCACATCGAAAAGGGCTTGACGGCCCTGAAGGGCGATCCGTTCGAGCACCGGGGCATCTTCAGCGACCGGACGTCGGAGGACCTGGCGATCGAGAAACTGAAAGCGGTGCGCGAAGCCGTGGGCGACGACGTCGAACTGTTCGTCGAGGTCCATGGCCGCCTCGCGCCTTCCGATGCCATCCGCATCGGCAACAGGATGGAAGCGTTCAGGCCGTTCTATTTCGAGGAGCCGGTCCCTCCCCAGAACCTCGACGCACTGAAAAAGGTATCGGACAACCTCAACATCCCGATCGCAACCGGCGAAAGACTGTTCACCAAGTTCGATTTCGCCAATCTCCTGCCGCTGCACGCCGTGGACCTCATCCAGCCGGACATCATGCAGGCGGGCGGGATTCTGGAGACGAAGAAGATCGCCGCCATGGCCGAGGCCTACTACGTCGGGGTTCAGCCCCACAACTGCTACGGCCCCTTCGCCACGCTCGCGGCATTGCACTTCGACGCCTGCACCCCCAACTTCCTGATTCAGGAGGGCGGCATCCGCGACTGGTTCCCGGAGTCGGTGATCGGCGACTTCCCGATACAGAAAGACGGCTACTTCGGCCTGCCGCCGGGACCGGGGCTCGGCGCGGCGATGGATGAAAAATGGCTCGCCGCGCACCCGTGGGATCCCAACGGGCAACCTTGGCGCCACAGGCGGGGAAACAACCGGTCGAGGCAGGACATCGAGTGGTCGTAAGGACCACGCGGTCCGGGAGTACGTAGAGACGGCGACCGCCTGCCTTCGCCAGCTCGAGGCAGCACAGATGCAAGCCGAGGCCGGACAACGCCCGCGCTCCTTGCCAGATCCGACCATCGCGTCGCGGAAAATCCGTTCCGAAACCGCCATTCGCCCAACATTTGACAACGTTGTCATTCGAGGCGTACCGTGCATTTTTCATCATGTTCGAGGGGGGAGGACCACGTTCATGGTTTCCATCCTGGCCAAGCGCTCGCCATCCGCCGCAGCCGCTCTGGCGCCGCGCGCGAGTTGCGGCCGACGCGCGAAACGTCGGCGCACGATCCGGGCGTCTATCGGGATGCTCGCGGCGACCGCAGTGCTCGTTGCCTGCTCCGGCGGCAATGAAGATACAGCCGAGGGCGGCAACCAGCCTACGGTTCCCCTGACGCCCAAGGGCTGGAACCTCGTCTGGTCCGACGAGTTCGACGGCGGCGCGCTCGATGCGTCCAAGTGGAACATACAGACCGGCGACGGCACCGCCGAGGGCATTCCCGGCTGGGGCAACAACGAGTTGCAGAGCTACCGCGCAGCCAACGTCTCCGTCGCGAACGGCGCGCTCATCATCACGGCCAGGCGAGAGCGGGCCGACGGCCGGGAATACACCTCCGGGCGCATCAATACGGACGGAAAGCTCGATATCCGCTACGGGCGCATCGAGGCGAACATCCACGCCGCGGGAGGCCAGGGGATGTGGTCCGCGTTCTGGATGCTTCCCACGGATTCACCCTATGGGACCTGGGCCGCCGGCGGAGAGATCGACATCATGGAAGTGTTCTCGCGCCGCCCGAGGCCGTTCAACCAGGCCGCGATTCACTACGGCATGGCTTGGCCGCTCAACACCTTCAAATACGAAAAGCACATGGACGTGGACCCGGCCGACGGTTTCCACATCTACGCGCTCGAGTGGGACGCGCGGGAGGTCCGCTGGTTCGTCGACGGCACGCACTACTACACCGTCAGGAACTCGACCTACTGGAACTACTACCTGGACGCAGCTACGAACGCCCATGTCGAAGGCTCCGAGTCGGCCCCCTTCGACCAGCCTTTCCACCTGCTGCTGAATCTCGCCGTGGGCGGGAATCTACCGGGCGCCCCCACACCCGACGCGCTGCCCGCAGAACTGCGCGTCGACTACGTGCGCGTCTACGAGTGCACCATCGACACCGAGACCGGCGCGGGTTGCGACGGCTTCGCGGACTACACCGATCCGTCGGTCATTCCGCCCGCGGGAGATAGCGTGTACCGGGCCGTCTACGACCTCTACGTCGATGCGGTGGGGCCGCTCGCGTTCCCGGACACCGAGGATTCCGTGGCGCTCGATTTCGGCGTCTATGACGCGGGGGGCGCCCTCGCGCTTTCGGAAGTCGATGGCGGCGACCGAGGCTCGGTGATCGACGTCAACACCAGCGGCGGCGGCAACTTTTCGATCTTCCCGTCGAACCTCGCCAGACAGACCCTTTTCGGCATGGGCAGCGCCTCCGACCCGGGCGACTACGCCGGCGAGGTGCAGTTCGACCTCTACATCTTCGGCGACGAAACCGACCCGCAGAGCAGCCTCCAGGTCAAGCTCGACAGCGGCTTTCCCGATCTCGGCTTCGTCGATCTCCCGGTGGAAACGCTGACCAAGAATGCGTGGACGACCCTCACCGTGCAGATCAGCGACATCGCGCACAACCCGGGGAACTTCGGCGGCGGACCCGTCGACCTCGACCAGGTGCTGAGCCTGTTCGTGCTCGAACCCACGAGCCGTGCGCACGTGCGGGTCGACAACATTCGGATCATATGCGGCCACGTCGGCCAGGGCGATTGCGGCATCATGCCTCCCGCGCCGCCGCCGCCCGCGGCCGGAGAACCGCAACCCGTCTATATCGATGGCGTCGACCCGATCTGGGATGTCGGCATCGCCGCCGCAGACTCGGGCACCAACTGGGCCAACTACAGCGACGGCGGCAACCCCGCCAACAAGGTGCAGTGGAGCGAGATCGGCGCCGGCGGTCGGGGTCGGATACTGGAAGTGAGTTTTTCCGACAGCGAGGCGTTCGGCGTGTGGTTCATCCAGGCCGGCATGGGCGTCGACCTGAGTGCCTATGCGCCCGGCTCGGTGAGCTTCGACATCAAGGTCGACGACTACGGCGACAACGAATCCGGCATGACCATGAAGATCGACTGCATTTTTCCCTGCACCAGCGGCGACCAGCGAATCGGCAAGGTAGGAGACGGCGACTGGGAGACCGTGGAGATCCCCGTCGCGCAGTTGTTGGGCGGCGGGCTCAACCTCGCCACCGTCAATACGGGAATCGTCCTGTTCCCGACGGAGCAGGCCAGCGCCCTCACGTTCCAACTCGACAACGTTCAGTGGCTGCCGGGCGACGGTCCGGACGGCGGCGCGGCCGGGGCCGTCGAACTCTACGGCGACAGCGTCGCCGACGGCTGGTTTCTGTGGGACTGCTGCGGCGGCGCCACCTTCGGCGAGGTCGACGACGATGCGGAACACGGCCGCGTGGTCGAACTTGCGTTCGGCGCCACCGGCACGGTCACCGGATTCCAGGCGACGGAAGGCGTCGACGTCAGCGGGCTTGCCTCCGGCACGCTGGAGTTCGACTTCAAGCAAGTGTCGCCGCCGCCGGAAGGCTCCGTCTGGCGGCTGAAACTGGAGAGCAGCAATGCCGCAACGGCGGTCGAGGTGCTGTTGACCGCTGCGGGCAATCCCGAACCGGGGTCGGACTGGCGGCACTACAGCTTCACCTTGAGCGGAGACCTCGCGGGGTTGGATATCAGCGACGTGAAGCTGGTGATGATCTTCCCCGACTGGGCCAACGCGGACGGCGCCGTGGGCCGGATCGACAACGTCCGCTTCGTGCCGGAAGTCGCATCGATCGAACTCTATGGGGACGCTCTGGCCGAAGGCTGGTTCCTCTGGGACTGCTGCGGCGCCGCGACCTTCGGCGAAGTAGCCGACGATGAGGACCGCGGCAGCGTGATCGAACTGTCGTTCCATGCCGGGGCCACGGTGACCGGCATACAGGCGACGGCCGGCCTGGACGCCGGCGCCATGGCCGGCGGCATGCTCGAGTTCGACTTCAAGGAGGTGTCTCCGCCCCCGGAAGGGTCGCAGTGGCGCCTGAAACTTGAGAGCTCCGGCGCAGCGAGCGCGGTCGAAGTCCTGTTGACCGCGGCGGGCAACCCGATGCCCGGCGCGGACTGGCAACGCTACAGCTTCGGCCTGGGAACGGAACTGGCCGGCCTGGACATTTCGGATCTCAAACTGGTGATGTTCTTCCCCGATTGGGGGAACGCCGAAGGCGCGGTGGCGCGCATCGACAACATCCGCCTGGTACAGGCGCAATAGCGGCGGGGTGACGGGATGGAGCGAAACACAATGCAGATAGCGGTTCACCGGGCTTTCGCGGCCATGACCTTCTTCGCCCTGGCCCCATTCGCGATTGCGGCGGAAGAGGCGACCGACGGGGCCGAAGAAGAACCGATCGCTTACGACGAAGAGATGATCGTGACCGTCGAGCGGCGCGAACAGAATCTCCAGGATCTGGGTGCGACCGCCTACAACTTCCAGGGCGACGACCTCAAGATGCAGGGCGCGCAGGATCTGACGGACCTGAGCGAACTGGCGCCGGGCCTCGAGATCGGCAACAAGGGCGGCAACGTCGAGGTGTGGATTCGGGGCGTAGGGTCCTCGAACAATACGGAGTTGGGCGACCCGGCGGCGGCGACGCACCTGGACGGCGTTTACCTGCCGCGCACGGCCGGTATCGGCTCCGCCTTCTTCGACATCGGCCGGGTGGAAGTCAACGTCGGCCCCCAAGGCACCCTGCGCGGACGCAACGCCACCGCCGGCTCCGTCAACATCATTCCCTGGCGGCCCGGCCTCGGGCGTACGGAGTTCGCCGTCGAGGCGGAGATCGGCGATTACGACCAACAGGTCTACCGCAGCGCGATCAACCTTCCTCTCGGGCAGAACGCGGCGGTGCGTCTCGCGGGCTATTCCCTCGAGCACTCCTCCTACTACAACGACGTGGGCCCCCTGGACCTCGACACGGCGGAAGCCGCGGACAACACCGGCTATCGCCTGCAGCTTCTCTATGACGCGAGCGACCGGGCGAGCATTCTCCTCGCCTTCGATAGCGTGCATGAACAGGGGACCGGCTGGACCGGCACCAACTACGCGAACCCGCTCGGCAACGACGTCCACCCCGAGGACATCGAGGATCCCAGGGACGTCTACGCCCGCGCTTTCGCGCCGAAACTCGATACCACGCACTGGGGCGCGAAGCTCGAGGTCACCTACGACTTCGACTGGGGGACGCTCGAGTACACCGCGAGCCGCCGCGATCTCCTGTATGACTACGACGCGGTGACCCCGCTCGCGCCGGATTGGCGTGGCGTGGCCGACACGCTGCAGCCGGTGGACGAGGTCTACGACAACTGGTCCCGGTTCCAGTTCATCACCGACAGCGTCTCGGACATCCACGAATTGCGCTTCTTCGGCGATACGGGACCCTGGACGTGGACGGCGGGACTGTTCTGGTTCAAGGAAGACCAGTACACGTTTCTCGGTTCCGCCGGCGACCGGGGGCTGTTCTTCCAGGGCATAGAGTTCAACCAGCCGAACACGGACTCCAGTTCCGCATCGGTCTACAGCGATGTCACCTACCATCTCACCGACATCACGCGCCTGACCGCGGGCCTGCGCTTCACAGGGGAAGAAAAATCCCGCATCGGCGTGAACGCTCGATACGCTTTCGCCCTCGGCGGGCGAAACTTCTCCTGCTGCGGAGGTGTGCGCCTCGGCACGGAGGGATTCCGATTCGCTGGCCGCGACCGCACGATCTTCGACCCTGACACTGACGGCGACGGCAACGTGTCCGACGAGGAGTACCTGGCGTTCTACTACGACGGCATCGCCCAGTTCGGCGCCCGGGACAACGTCCGGGACGTCTTCGCGAACGGAACCTACGGCGGCGGCGCAGCGCAGGAAGACAAGGTGCCATGCGTCGACACCCAGAACCAGGACGATTTCTACTGCCCGCCGGACGGACTCTTCAGTTTCGTCGCGATCATCAACCCGGACACCTCCATCACGCCGCAGTTCGGCGAGATGGAGAACGATTTCGTGGACTGGCGCGTGCGGATCGAACACGACTTCGACGGCGCGCTCGGCTACGCCATGATTTCCACCGGCCACAAGTCCGGGGGCTTCAACGACACGTTCAGCGGCGAGACCGGCCTGCCGGTCGCGCCCACCTACGACGAAGAGCAGGTCGTCGTCTACGAGGCCGGATGGAAGAACGAATTCAACCTCGGTGACGTGCCGGCGCGTTTCAACGCATCCGCCTTCTATTACGACTACACAGACCAGGTATTCACATCCCTGCTGTCAGTCGAGCAGGCGCTCGACTTCACCGTGGGCGGCGCAACGCTGATAGACCCCGAGGAAACCGGGGCCGGATCGCTGGTGGTGTCGTTCAGCTACAACGCCGCCGACTCCGAGATATACGGCATCCAGCTCGACGGCGGCTTCCAGTTGCCCCTTGGATTCAATTTCAATTGGACCGCGCTGTGGCTCGAGGCGCAGATCGAGTCGGCGCTGCCGATCCAGGACTTCCGCTTCCAGGCGGACGTCGCGCCCGACGAGGCCGTGTTCCGGTCCATCGATGGTCGGCGGCTCCCCCACACCCCCAAGTACCAGCTCAACGGTTCGATTTCCCACGCCTTCGGCGTCGAGTGGGGCATCGTCGACTACGTGATCTCGATCGGTTGGCGCGACGACCAGTACCGCACGATCTTCAACAGCATCGATTTCCTGAACCCGAGCAATCCAAGGCTGCGGCTGAACGACGAGGTGAAGGGTTTCGTATCCATCGATGCCGGCGTCGGCTTCTCCCACAGCAACGGGCGCCTGCGCGTGGAAGGGTTCATGAGCAACGTCACGGGCGACGTGCACGAGGCGGCGCAGATCATCACGCAGTTCGACAACACGCGGTTCTTCACGCGCCCGCGCCTGGCCGGGATCCGGGCGAGCTACCGGTTCGGCGATCTGTAGCGGAGTTGTCCGGCAAGACATCCGTGCTGATCCGGGCTACTGTGGTTCGAGACCCAATCCAGTCGTCCGGGCCAGCGACTGCGGCGTCATGTCGAACTTCCCGTGACTCGAGCAGAAGCGGGCATATCCATTTGAAAAGACAGTGATATCCATTGACCCAAAATATACCCCGCGAGCCATGCGCGCCGGTGGCGGAAGCGCGACCATCCGCGAGGTCGCCACGTACGCGGGCGTGTCGATCAAAACGGTATCGCGGGTCGTCAACAACGAACCGAACGTCCGTCCAGCCACCCGGGAGCGCGTCCTGAACGCCGTCTCCGCCCTCGACTATGAGCCGCACCCGGCGGCGCGCGGCCTGGCCGGCCGGCGCACCTTTTCCATTGGCCTCCTGTACGAAAACCCGCACGAGTTCAGTTATATACAGAAGCTCCTCGAAGGCGCCTGCGCCGCCTGCGAGGCGACCGGAAACGCCCTGGTGCTACGCCCGTGCAACGAGGATCCGGCGCCCGCCCTTGTGCGCCAGTTCGTGCGGCAGACCCGTGTCGACGGCCTCCTGCTCACCGCGCCCATCGCCGACCGGTCGGATATCACTTCGCTACTCGAAGAGAACGATATTGCTTTCGCCCTCATCTCGCCGCGAGAGACGAATCCGGACCGGATTTCGGTGAACCCGGACGACGCCTGGGCCGCGCGCGCGCTCACCGAACACGTGCTGTCCCTGGGACATCGCCGGCTCGGGTTCATCAAGGGGGACGCCAGGCACGGCGCAACCGACAGGCGCCTCGCGGGACACCTGAACTGTCTTCGCGATCATGGCCTGGACATCGATCCGGCCCTGATCGTCGACGGGCGGTTTGACTTCGACTCCGGCAAGCGCGGGTTCCATGCCCTCTGGCAACTTTCGGAACGACCCACCGCCATCATCGCCTGCAATGACGATACCGCGGCGGGCGTGGTGGTCGCCGCCCACGAGCAGGGCATCAGCGTACCGGGCATGCTCTCCGTCGCCGGCTTCGACGACTCGCCGACCGCGACCCAGACCTGGCCCGCGCTGACCACGGTGCGACAGCCCATCGCGGCGATCGCCTCGCGCGCGACGGAACTCCTCATTGCGGGCCTGGCCGGCGAATCTCCCCGTCAGGAGACGTTCCAGTGCGACCTCGTGCCCCGCGCCTCCATGGCGGAACCCCCGCACCCCCGGAAGTCCGGGACATGAACCGTCGCAGCGTGTGCTTCGCGCTTGTCTTCGCCGCCCTCGCAGCCTTCGGCGAACAGGGCCCGGTTCGCGTCGAGGTCGCGACCTTCGAGGGCGGGTACACGCTCGTGCGCGACGGAAGGCCATACCCTGTGAAGGGTGCCGGCGCCGCCGGCGTCGACCTCGCCACGGTCGCCGCGCGCGGCGGCAACTCCATCCGCACCTGGGGCATCGAGGAAGCGCGGGAGACCCTGGATTCGGCGCAGAGGAACGGACTGACCGTGTCGATGGGGCTGCCGGTCGCCGCCGAGCGCTTCGGATTCGACTACGACGATGAAACCGGCATCGCGGAGCAGCGCCGGAACGTCGAGAACGCGGTGCGTCGATACAAGGATCACCCCGCCCTCCTCGCCTGGATCATCGGCAACGAACTCGACATGCGCCACACCAATCCGCGCGTCTACAACGAGGTCAATGCGCTCTCGCGCCTGATTCACGCGCTCGACCCGAATCATCCGACGACGACCACGATCTCGGCCCTGGACAAGGAAACGGTAGAACTTGTCCGCGAACGGGCGCCCGACCTCGACTTCATCAGTCTGCAGGCCTATGGAGCGCTGGCGTTGATGCCCAAGGCGATCAAGTACCTGCGCGAGGGACCCTTCATGATCACCGAGTGGGGACCCCTCGGCCACTGGGAGGTTGGGAAGACCCGATGGGGAGCGCCCATCGAGCAGACCAGCACGGAGAAAGGACGCCACTACCTCGAGAGTTATCGAACGCTCATTGCGCCGTTTCTCGGCCCGGGTCTCGGGTCCTACGTATTCCTCTGGGGCCAGAAGCAGGAGCGGACGCATACCTGGTTCAGTCTCTTCACGGAAACCGGGGAGTCCACCGCGGCGGTCGATGTCCTGGAGGCGGTCTGGACAGGGCGCGTCCCCGCGAACCAGGCGCCCGCAATTCGCTCGATGCGACTCGCTCGGCGACCGGCGACCGATAGCGTCCGGTTGGCGGCCGGCAAGCGCTACCCCGCCAAGACCGATGCCACCGACCCGGATGGGGATCCCCTCGTCTTTCAATGGAGCATCAAGCCGGAGAGCACCGAAACTGTAGTAGGCGGCGATTTCGAGGCATCGATCGCGGACCTGGACGGCCTGTTTGTCGGCGATTCGACGCAAGCCCAGGTAACCCTTGTCGCGCCCGACTCTCCCGGGCAGTACCGACTGTTCGTCATGGCCTACGACGGCCAAGGTCACGCGGCCCACGCAAACATCCCATTCCTGGTCTACGGCAAACGGCGGTGAGCGCACCCCGGACACGCTCCCAGACCGCCCCCGAAGACCGCATCCCCTTTCTCAAGATGGGTGCCTACGGCGCCGGCGGACTCGCCAACAACCTGCTGGCCGCCGGCAGCGGCGGCATGATGATCGCGCTCAACCTGGGTTACGGCATGAACCCGGCCCTGGTCGGTCTGCTCGGCGCCCTGCCCCGCCTGACGGACGCCATCACCGATCCGGTGATGGGCCACATTTCAGACCACACCCGGTCCCGCTGGGGAAGGCGCCGACCCTACATCTTCTGGGGCGCCATCGTCGCGCCCGTGATCCTCGCATTGCTCTGGCAGCTTCCCGAAGGCCGAAGCGAGACGTTCTACTTCAACTACTTCCTCATCGGGTCGTTCGTCTTCTATCTCGCCTATACGGTTTTCGCGACGCCCTGGGTCGCCCTGGGCTACGAACTGACGCCGGACTACAACGAGCGCACGCGGCTCATGGGTGTGCAGAACTTCATCGCCCAGGGGGCATGGCTGCTCGCTCCCTGGTTCCTCTGGTTCATGGAACTGCCGCGATTCGGCGACATGCGCGGCGGCGCGGCGGCGCTCGCCATCGTGCTCGCTCTGGCCTGCGCAGGCCTCGGCGTGTTGCCGGCAATCTTCCTGCGGGAGCGCCACGCCCTCGACGGACTCGCCGACCCGACCGAGAAGCGCAGGGCCGCAACGAGACAGGCGGTGGCCGTCGCCGTAAACGCCGTCACCGATTTCATCGTCGGATTCGCCAAGACGCTCGGGTCCGTCGACTTCCTCAAGCTCTGCGGAGCGACGTTCCTGGTCTTCAACGGCTTCCAGCTTATTGCCGCTTTCCAAGCGTACGTGATTATCTTCTACGTCTTCGCGGGCGATCAGGATGCCGCCGCCATATGGATCGGCTATGTCGGCATGCTGGGCGCCGCCGCCACCTTCGGCGTCATCGCTCTGGCCACGCTGCTCGGCACTTGGATCGGGAAGCGGCGCGCTTTCTTCGTCTGCATCGGCATCTCGACCGCAGGTTACGGCCTCAAGTGGTTCTGCTACGACCCCGCCAATCCCTGGCTGTTGCTGCTCCCGGCCCCGCTCATGGCGTTCGGTCTCGGCAGCCTGTTCACCCTGATGGGATCGATGATCGCCGACGTCTGCGATCAGGACGAACTCAGGACCGGGGAGCGCCGCGAAGGCATGTACGGCTCGATCTTCTGGTGGGTCGTCAAGCTCGGCATGGCGGCGGCGCTCGCCGCAGGCGGCTTCCTGTTGAACGCCACCGGATTCGACGTGGATCTCGGGGGCGCGCAGTCCGAGCGCACGCTGTTCCTCATGCGCGTCTTCGACGTCGCGATGCCGTTCTCGACATCGTTGCTGGCCATGCTGCTGATCGCGAGTTACAGCATCACCGAGAGCAAGGCGCGGGAGATTCGCGCAACGCTCGAAGCACGGCGGGGCGCGCGATGATCCGGAAGAAGGCCGCTGCCATCGTCGCCAGGATGACGCTGGACGAAAAGGCCGACCTGTGCTCCGGCGCCGACGTCTGGCGCCTGCCCGCGATCGCCCGTCTCGCCCTGCCCTCGATCATGCTCACCGACGGCCCGCACGGTCTGCGCAAGGCGGCGCCCGGAACCCACTCCGGCCTGTCCCGAAACCTGCCCGCGACCTGCTTCCCGACCGCTTCGGCGCTGGCCAGCACCTGGGATATCGACCTGTTGCGAGAAATCGGCGCCGCCCTCGGCGCCGAGTGCGCCGCGGCGGATGTCGCGGTTCTGCTCGGCCCGGGGATGAACATCAAGCGGCACCCCCTTTGCGGCCGAAACTTCGAGTACCTTTCGGAAGATCCGTTGTTGTCCGGCCACCTCGCGGCGGCCATGGTCGACGGCATCCAGTCCCGGGGCATCGGCGCCTGCGTCAAACACTTCGCCGCCAACGACCAGGAACAGGGACGCATGGTCGTCGACGTGATCGCGGACGAACGCGCGCTTCGGGAAATCCACCTGCGCGGCTTTGAGATCGCCGTGCGGCAATCCCAACCATGGACGATGATGTGCGCCTACAACCGCCTGAACGGGGCCTACTGCAGCGAGAACGACTGGCTGCTGAACCGTGTGCTGCGCCGGGAATGGGGATTCGGCGGCGCCGTGATGACGGACTGGGGCGCGGCCAACGACCGGATTCGCGGCATCGAAGCGGGGAACGACCTGGAAATGCCGGGCAGCGGCGGCGTCAACGACCGCCGCGTTGCCACGGCCGTTCGCCAGGGGAAGCTTTCCGGGGAGGTATTGGATCGGAGCGTCGCGCGGATCGTCGATCTGGTGTGGAAGAGCCGGGAGCGGTCATCGGCCAAGCTCGCGTCGGCCCCGGCGGACCACCACGCCCTCGCTCGCCGCGCCGCAGCCGAAGGCGCCGTCCTGCTGAAGAACGAGGACGGCGCGCTCCCGCTGCGGCAAGACGCCCGCATCGTCGTGATCGGCGAGTTCGCCAAACAACCCCGGTACCAAGGCACCGGCAGTTCCCGCGTGACGCCCACTCGAATCGAATGCGCATTCGACGTCATCCAGGAGATCGTCCGGGCCGACGCCGCCCATTCCCTCCTCTACGCCCCGGGCTACGATCCGGAATTGAGCGAACTCGATCCCCGACGCATCGACGAGGCCTGCGCCGCCGCCGCGGATGCGGATGTCGCCGTGGTGTTTGCCGGATTGCCTTCGGTATACGAATCCGAAGGCTTCGACCGGCCCCATATGCGGCTGCCGGAGCAGCATGATCGCCTGATCGAAGCCGTCTGCGCGGCAAACGCCAACACGGTCGTCGTGCTAGCCAACGGCGCCCCGATCGAAATGCCCTGGGTGGAAGCGCCGAAGGCGATTCTGGAAACGTACCTGGGCGGCCAGGCTGGCGGCGCCGCGGTGGCCGATCTTCTGTTCGGACGCCGGTCTCCCTGCGGCAAGCTGGCGGAGACTTTTCCCCTGCAACAGGCCGATGTCCCCTCGGATCAGTGGTTTCCCGGCGCGAGTCGACAGGTCCAGTACCGCGAGGGACTTTACGTCGGCTATCGCTATTTCGACAGCTTCCAGCGGCCCGTGCTGTTTCCGTTCGGGCACGGGCTCAGCTACGCGCGGTTCGACTACGCGGATCTACGCGTCACCCGGGATGCCCGACAATCCTGTCGGGTGGCGCTGAAGCTCACCAACACCGGAGATATCGACGGCGCCGAGATCGTCCAGGTCTACGTCCACCGCGTCGACGACTCCGGACCCTACCGCCCGGAACAGGAACTGCGCGGGTTCCGCAAGGTCATGCTCGAAGCCGGCGAGAGCCGGGCGCTGATGATCGAACTCGATCGGAACGCCTTCGCCTTCTACAACGTCGGAGCGGGAGATTGGACAGTCCCGCCCGGCGAGCATGAAATTCGAGTCGGCGCATCGAGCCGGGATATCCGCCTGCGCCGGCGGCTGGTGATGGAGGCGTCCGACGGCGCGGGAGACCCCTTCGAGTCGGGCATCGATGATCGGCCCGTCTTCAAGGACGGACGACTGAAGGTCGACGACGAAACCTTCGCCGCCATGCTTGGCAAACCGGTTCCTCCACCCGAGGCCGCACGCCCGTTCCATCTCAATTCCACGTTGTCCGAGATCGAAACAACGCGTCTCGGTCAGCTTGTGGCCAAGCGTTACAAGGCGCGGTTCGTCGAACGCATGGGCGGGAGGGACGCCGCCACGCGGAAAATGATCGAACGCATGGCGGACGACACGCCGCTCCGTTCGCTTGTACTGTTCTCCGGCGGCAAGATCAGTTTCACCATGGTGGAAACGTTGGCTGCAGTCCTGAACGGGCGCTATCTCAGGGCGCTTGGCCTGCTGGCCGGACGACGTTGAACGCATCGCTCGGGCAATCCACAGCGTCTGTCAAGCGTCCTTGAACTCCCGCACGACGATCAGGCACGTGATGTCGTCGGATTGCGGCGTACCCTCGGCGAACGCGTGCACGGCGTCGAAGATCGCCTGGCTGACCTCGCGCGCGGTCTGCGGTTGGCGCTCGGCGAAGACGGCCTGCAGGCGCTCGGGACCGAATTCCTCGTCGTCGGCGTTCATGGCCTCGGTAACGCCGTCGGTGTACAGGACGGCGATGTCTCCCGGATTCAGCGTCACCGTTCTCTGTCGATACGACACCGCCGAAACGACCCCGAGGGCCACCCCGCCGGTGGCGGGCAGAAAGGTCGATGATCCCCCGGGGTGGACGATCAAGGGCGGGTTGTGGCCCCCATTGGCATACCGCAGCGTTCCGGTTTCCGGTTCGAGCACGGCATAGACCAGCGTGACGAACATGGACGCCTCGTTGTCCGCCTCGAGGAATCCGTTCGCTTCATCGAGAACCCCGGACGGGTCCGGCAGTCTGATCGCCGAAGCCTTGATCAGCGTGCGGCTCGACATCATGAAGAGCGCCGCCGGCACACCCTTCCCCGACACGTCGGCGACCACCAGGCCGATACTTCCCCCCTCGAGGTCGATCACTTCGAAGAAGTCGCCGCCAACGTCCCGCGCGGCTTCCATGTGGCCGAACACGTCGTAGCCCGGCGTATCGGGAAAGACGCTGGGCAGGATGGATTGCTGCATTTGGCTGGCGATGTTCAGCTCGTGCTGCAAGACCACGAGTTGGTCGCGGGTCTCGAGCGCTTCCCGCAGCAACTGGAGATGACCGAGCGTCTTCTCGATGGTGACCTTCAGGTCGTCGAAGTTGAGGGGTTTGGTGACGAAGTCGAACGCGCCCCGATTCATGGCCGTGCGGATGTTCTGCATGTCGTCGTATGCCGAGACGATGACGGCGCGTATGTGGGGATCGATCTTCGGGATCTGTCGAAGCAGGGTCAATCCATCCATGCCCGGCATGTTGATGTCGGACAGGACCATCTCGATTTCGCGGTCTTCCTGGAGGCGCTCGAGCGCTTCGTAACCGTCGCGCGCGAACGAGAACTCGTATCGGCCCTCGCGCACCTCCCGGCGCATGCGCCGCAGAAGGAGAAACTCGAGGTCGGGTTCGTCATCGACGACCAGGATCTTGCGTGCCCTCTCACTCATCGCGCCGTCTCACCGGGCCTGGACCGGCGCGGCGCCCGGTACGTTCGATCGCCGCGGCGGCCGCCCTGTCGCGCAGCCCGCACATCGACGTTGCGCATCGCGCACCTGCGGTCGAGCAAGCGCCATGACCACCCGCGCCTCAGCCGCAGGCGCCATCAACGCAAACCCACAAACTCTAGCGTCGCCCGGCACATGTCCGTCTCGTTGTTGAACTCCACGACCATTCCAACTGAACGAGAAGTCGGGGCGACGATCCGGTTGATGGTCCAGGAACCGGTTTTGGCATCCGATGATCGGTACGTTCCCGAGGCGGTGAACATGCCTTGCGCATCACCCGGAACCCCGGTCAGTTCCAACACCTTTCCGTAGAAACTGTCGAAGGTCATTTCCAATGCGCTTGGGTTCCCGGAAATATCCAATCTGGTCGTGTCCACCAACGGAATGCTCCCCGTGCATTCGGCTGGACCGCTCGTCACCATGCTCTTGCCCTCGAACGTGTGACCCAGCGCCTCGTAGTCCATCGATGCGAGCGGGCTTGCGGCCGCCGGCGCCCACTCCGTTTCAAGCGCCATCCGGACGCGCGCGCCTTCCCCGGTCAGCACCACCGACTCGCGACGACCCTCCACAACTCGCGTCCCGTGACGGACGCCCACGGAGATGTCGTACGGACCAACGAGCAACCCGTCGAACCGGGCGGCGGACTCGCCGCGGTCCACGGTCACCGTGTGCGTCCGACCGTGACCGACAACTTCCACCGCCGCGCTGGCCGCGTTCGAGATCAGTCCCCCGGTACCCGCGCCACCCGCACTGCCTTCCAGCAGCCCCGCGTAATCCAGTGTCGACTGGCACGACCGCGTCCCGTCGTTCAACTCGATCACCGCCGCGATCGCGCCGGGCATTGGCGCCGTCAGGTGCGTGAGGTTCCAGTCGCCGGCCATGCCATCCGTCGCCTGGAAGGTTCCCGCGGCGGAAAACGGCGCCGCCCCGGGGGCAATCCGACCCGACAGTTGCAATGTCCTCTGCTGGAAA
The DNA here is from genome assembly GCA_964518405.1 of uncultured Pseudomonadales bacterium. Taxonomy (GTDB): domain Bacteria; phylum Pseudomonadota; class Gammaproteobacteria; order Pseudomonadales; family Azotimanducaceae; genus VXNE01. The sequence goes on from CAZFGB010000230.1 coordinate 18,511, forward strand.
TTGTCGATCATGAGTTCCAGCCGGTCGCCGTCCATCGCCAAGCGCAGGTCCGATCGAGTCGTCCCGCTCGGCCCGCCGACCTGGCACGCATCGGACCGAATGCTCGATATGCCGGCATAGCGGCGCTCCAGCGACGTCTCGATGCTCACGTCGACCACGAGGTCGGCCCGCAGGTAGTCGATCTGCACCGTCACGTCGCCCACGGCATCCGTGACATCCACGAAGTACGAGAACGAGCCGATCCTGACACCCCTGCTGTCCACCGTCACCAGCAGGTCGTAGCGACCGCTCTGCAGAGCGTCGAACCGCACCATCCGCTCGTCCTTGGGCATTTCCGCCGAGTAGCTCCCGGACGCGCCGTCGAGCGTCACGGTGGCCGTCGCTCCGTCCGGCATCTCGGCGTGTGACCCAGGCTGCATGCGCACGATCATCGCGCCCGTCACCGGCGCGACTTCGACCGGCGTCACGTCCGGCTCTTCCGGCTCCGTGTCTTCCGGTTGCGTAGGCGCCGGCTCGACCACCTGGACCGTTTCGCATCCCGTCACGGAGACCAGCAGCGCGCATGTCAAAAGCACAAACCACAGGCCCGCTCGCCAGCCGCCCAATGCCGATGTCAGCACCGCCTCCCCCGATTTAGTTACAAAGGCATGGTGTCCCAAGTCTAGCAGGCTGCGCCGCAGAACTGCACGCTTCCCCTGACGAATAGACCCTCATTGTGCGAAGATCGACGGCTTGGACGCCGCGTCCGCACTGCGCCGGGCGAGCCGGAGTCAGCGACGCGGCATCGGAAGGCAATCATGCCCGCAGCGCACCAACCGACGACAGGGGAGCGGTGACAATCGCAATGATCAGGTTGCCAGATCGACTACAACCCGCGCGCCTCTTTCGACCACGGCGGCGATCCTCGCAGTCCAGGGAGCGGGTCGCCGCACTCTATGAACGCATCGCGGACCGGACCGGGGCGCGCGGGTGGATCGAAGGCCTGGCCCGAACGCTGACGCGCATCTCCACGCGACTCTACATCGGCATCGGCGCGGCTGTCGCACTCACTTTCGTGGCAAGCCTTGTGGCTTGGCTGGCTTTCAACCAAGTCGGCCACGCGCAGACCCAGGTCAACGAAACCAGCCTGCCGCAGCTTGCCGGATCGTTCGCCGTCGCCCAGCAGGGCAGCGCGCTGGCGGTAGCGGCGCCGCGTCTTGCCGGCGCCGCCTCACCCGAGGAATTTGCCGCCATCCAGGAGAGCATCCGCGATGACCGGCAGACCTTCGAGATCCAGCTCTCAAGATTGACCAGTCACAGCGGAGAGCGCTTCGAGCGGATCCGCGCCCATGGCGGCGCGTTGATCACCAACATCGACGCCATGGAGAAGTCGGCTGGCCAGGCCTTCGTCCTGCGGGAACGCGCAGCCGCCATGCGCCAGCAGCTGGCGCGCCTGGAATCGGAGTTCGGGCGCCTGCCAGCCACCGCCGCGAACGACCTGCGGAATAGCGGTACGCTGGCTGTCGAATTGCTTGCCAGCGCCCTGAACGTCCCCGACGCCCCCTCCCTGCAGTCCCTGAGGGAGCGCTTCGAGAACCTGCTCCGAGCCATGCGTGGCCAGACCCCGGCCGTCGACCGCCTACGCGATCTGGGCCTCGCCACGCGCAACCTGTTCGAACTGCGCACCCAGCAGCTTGCCTTGGCCGAGCGACAGCACGAGTTGCTGGAAGAGAACCGAAACTTGGCCGCCAAGCTGCTCGACGTGATCGAGGAACTGGTCGCCGCGTCGCAGGAAGGCGCTTCGGCCGCAACGCAGGAGTCACAGGACACCATCGGGACCGGCCGCACGCTGCTCGTCGTGATCAACGGCGTCACGATCATCACCGCAATACTCATCGCTTGGCTCTTCGTCGGGCGACTGCTGCTGCCCCGTCTACAGGCTTTGTCGGACCGGATGCTCGGCATGGCCGAAGGCGACCTCGAGGCCGAAGTCGCCATCGAAGGCCGCGACGAAGTGGCAGATATGGCCGCGGCGCTGGAAGTGTTCCGGCGCCACGCGATCGAAGTGCAGCGCCTGAACCTGGTCGAGAGGCTTGCCGAGGAACTGCGCGGCAAGAACGATCAGCTCGAGACCGCCCTCGACGATCTGCGCCGCGCCCAGAACCAGATCGTCGCGCGCGAGAAACTCGCTGGACTCGGCAAGCTGACTGCGGGCGTGGCCCACGAAATCAGGAATCCACTGAACTTCGTGTTCAACTTCTCGGAAGTGTCGGACGAGTTGCTGGAGGAACTGACCGAGGAACTCAAGGCGGAAAAAAACGGCTTCAACGACACCCAGAGGGAGTTGCTCCAACCCATCTGCATGGAACTTGCCGATAGCCTCAAACGCATCCGCAACCACGGCGGCCGCGCCGACCGCATAGTGCGCGACATGCAGAGGATGGGCGGCAGGACCGGCGCGCGGCAGATGACCGACATCAACGGCCTGCTCAAGGAGCAGGTTCGCCTGGCTTGCCGGTCGCTCGGAACCGAGGACGCCAGCTCCTCACCCGACATCCGGCAGGACCTCGATCCCGACGCGGGCCAAGTCGAGGTCGTCCCGCAGGATATGGCGCGGGTGTTGCAGAACCTTATCGTCAACGCCTGGCACGCCGCAGAAGAGCGGTGCCGCGCCGAGGAGAAGGAGGGTGCCGCCTATGAGCCGGCGGTCGTCGTGAGCACGCGGCGTCTCGATGACCGCCTGGAAGTGCGTGTGCGCGACAACGGAACCGGCATTCCCGCCGACATCATCGACAAGATCTTCGACCCGTTCTTTACAACCAAACCGACCGACCAGGGCACAGGGCTGGGGCTGTCGCTGTGCAACGACATCCTGCGCGGCCACGGCGGCACCATACGGGTGGATACCCAGGAAGGCAGCCACACCGAAATGATCGTCGAGCTGCCGTTCTCACGCGCGCCCTTGCCGGATCCTGGAGGATCATGACCCCTGACTTCGGCAGCAATCCGCACGGTTGGACCAATGTCCGGACTTGGTACGCACTTGCCGTCGCCGGGCGGAAAGCGACCGACATCGCCGGGTCGATCCACCCGCGCGACGTCGCCCGAGATCTTCCGCCAGGCGAGTTACCGTCGGCACCGGTGCGCGGCCGGACCCAACCTGGTCAGATTTTCGGTGGGGCGCCGCGATGCGCCCGGTCCGGCGGGCCCATCAGTCCGACGTGATTGCCGTCCGGGTCGACGACTATGGCGTAGCGCGATCCCCAGAACGTGTAGTGCGGCGGCTGGGAAGCGCCGTAGCCCAAGGCGATGACGTGTCCAAAGACCCGGTCGACCTCGTCCGCGTCCGGGTACCGGAAACTCATGACGGAGCGATTGCCCTCGCCCTTGAACGGGCGCCAGCCGGCGTTGTAGTCCTCGGCCAAGGCATGACTGTCGAGCGCGAGTTCAAACCCGTCCGGCATCTTCATGACGACGTGGTGCGACCCGGTGTCCGTGCTCCAGACCGTGGAATCGGGAATCTCCAGACCGATCGCTCGGTAGAACTCGATCGACCGGGTCATGTCGCTGACGACGAGATTCAACTGGTCGAGTATTGGGGCGCTCACGGGTTCTCTCTTCGGTTGCGTCACTGAGGGCGAGACGCCAGTGTACGACCGGAGCGCCGGATTTGCTTGAGTCCGCATCTACCGCGATAACCCACCCCGGGGTTCAACCGGTTTGATCTCGCGCGCGCACAGCCACACGGACAACAAGGCGAAGGGCACAAGGAGCGAGCCGATGACGAAGGCCGGCACCCAGGATGTCTCCGTCACGGCTGGAATGACGAAGTTCATGATCATCACCCCGACCACGGCGGCCGTGCCGCCCGCGCCCGCGAGCGACCCGACGGACTCGCCCGAGTAGAAGTCGCTCGGCAGCGTCTGGATGTTGCCGATGGCGATCTGGAAGCCGAACAGGATCACCGCTATCAGCAACACCGCCAACAGCGGAGTGAAAGCGTACGTCGTGGCGAGGAGCGCGGGGAACATCAGCGCGCCGCCCAGTCCGATGGTCAGCTTTCTCGTTCGGTCGACTGTCCATCCGCGTTCGAGCAACCGCTCGGCGAGCCAACCTCCCAATATCGCGCCCAGGGCGGCGCCGACGTAGGGAACCCATGCAAACAGCCCGATCTGCTTGATGTCGAATCCGAACTGGTCGACCAGGTAGAGCGGGAGCCAGGACACGAACAACCACCAGACCGGATCCAGAAAGAACCGGGAGCCAATCACCGACCAGCTTTGGCGGTACCCGAGCATTTCCTGAAAGCCGGGCGCAAAGGTATTGGCTCGCGCTTCCTCCTCGTCGTCGCGCGCGACGCGCTGCCCGGTGAGAATGTAGTCCCGCTCCTCGGAGCTCAGCCAGGGATGGGTGTCCGGACCGGACTTGAAGACGATGAGCCACGGCACCAGCCAAAGGAATCCAAGCCCGCCAAGAACAATGAATGTGGCCTTCCAACCGATCCACAGGAACAGCAACGCGACCACCGGCGCCGATATCACCGCGCCGAGAGAGGCGCCGGAATTGAAGATGCCCTGCGCGAGCGCCCTTTCCTTGATGGGAAACCACTCCGCGTTGCTCTTCGTCGCTCCCGGCCAGTTGCCGGCTTCTCCGACGGCCATGATGAACCGGACGGCACCGAACGCCCACATCGTGCGAACCGCGGCATGCAGCGCCACGGCGACCGACCAGACGACAATCGCCACAACGAAGCCCAGGCGCGTGCCGATGGCATCGAAGACCTTGCCGAAGAACGACTGCCCTATCGCGTAGCCCACCATGAAGCAGTTGACGATGACCGCATAGTGCCAAGTGCTCATCCCCAACTCCTTGGAGATCTCAGGCCACATCACGGCCAGCGCATTCCGGTCGATGTAGTTGATGACCGTGGCCAACGCAACCAGACCAACGACTACCCATCGCAATCCTTTCAACGTCACCGTTAGTACTCCTCTTCCATATCCATTTGGGGATCACCGAAAACCCGGTGGAATCCCCGCCATTCGTATGTGCCTGTCGTCGTCCGGATCTCGTGGCGCTGGTCGGGGCGCACGTCGTACGAGAGCGCAACCACCAGTTGAGCCTCGTCTCGGGTCCTGATCGAGACCAGGTCCATATCGCCCGCCCCGAACCGTTCGATGCCCGCGATCTGGCTCTCGCTTCGGATCGTGTATTCGCGGGCGCCGCTGTATTCGCCGTGGGGTTCGAGCACCGCGACGATGTCGAGATCGCGCACGCCTCCCGCCCGAAACAGCAATCCGGGTTCTGGACGCAGATTGAAGTCCGGATCGGTGGCGCCGACGCGCGTCGACATGACATCGAGATCGGCGTTCGCCATCACGCTGTACGTATAGAACCGGCCATCGCGCAGCCAGGTGACGGCGGCCCTGTCATGCGCTGAAACACCGGTTCCGCCAAGCCGCCAGAGATGCTGGTAGCCGTTCTTCGAACCCATCGGACGCAACGACGGCGAGGCGGCAAACTTCGGTTGCGCCTCGATCAAGTCGCCCTTGAAATAGAGTGGCAGATCAAATCGGCGAGCCTCTTTCGAGCGCGCCTTCAGAAGATCCACCACCAGGGGGTATTCCAGTCCCGGCCACTCGATGAGCAACATCGTTCGGCGAATCGCAGCGCCCGGGTACGCGGCATCTTCTCGAGCCGAGACGATCTGCACGCCCTCGCCGGCCCGATAGAAGTGATCCGAGGGCCAGGTGAGATCCGCCAGTTCCGGGTCGCCGCCGAACTGGCTGGCCCCGTCCACGAGCAGCGTGTTGTGTGCCGCGGTCTGCTTGGCCCAAGTGGTGTTTTCCGGGAGATAGCGTCCCCCCGCTTTCTGCGGGACGTTGAGGAAGCGCGCCGCGCCGTAGTCGGCGACGATCTCGGCCCCGTTGTCGTAGAACATCCAGTGCAGCCGGTCGAAGTGTCCGTGTCCCATGCCGTGGGAGGTGGCCTTGAATACCAGCGCCGAATGATGCGGGCCCTTGCCCGCGCGCAATATCGTCAACGCGCCCCGATCGCCTGCGGGACCATCGCGCAAGTGGCGGGAGGCGAAAGGGAACGGCGTCTCGAGGCCGGCTTCCTTCGCCAGCGCGAGGCGCAGGCCATCGGTCGTCAGCGCCAGGTTGGATGCGTCCTCGATCAGCGACAGGTACGACGGGTCTCTGGCAATGCCGTACGCCGCGGCGATCGCGTGGTCCAGTTCCACCGTGTCCAGCCCCTTGTCCCGTATCGCGTCGTTGACGGGAAAGAACATGCCCGCATAGCTGAGATCGACGGTCGTGCGAATGGCTTTGACGAGAATGCCTTCCCTGTACTCGAATATCCGTCGGCCAGGTTCGTTCACCTCGATGGCCCTGGCGAACAGGACGAAGGGCATGAGCGCGTAGCGCTGGTAATAGGGCCCTTCCAAGTAGTAGCCATCGGGTGAAAACAGCTGTCGCAACTGGGCGAAAAAACCCGTCTTGCCGTCTCGCGCGGTGCCCATCAGGGCGAGGTCGACGAGCATCTCGTCGTCGAGCACATATCCCGTCACGCCGACGGCCGCCACCGCCCAGGTGCCGTGGTTGTGAATCTTGTCCAACACCTCCGGCGACTCCAGCGAGAGGAAACGCGCCATCGGGCGCAGCAGTTGCGTTTCGATGCGGTGCCGGTCATCCCCGTCGAGCGCGTCGCGGATTGCGTCGTAGCCCTGGATGACGTAGGCAAGCCAGACGGATTCGTTCAGGGTCTGCCAGAACAATCGTCCGGGCGACTGTTCCTTGCGTTCGGGATGCGCCCCGAGTTCCGGGTACATTGCCGCGTAGTCGTCGAGCAAGCGCCCGGCGAAATCCGCGTAGGCCGACTCGCCCGTCCACCGATAGAGCGCACCCGCTTCCGCGATCAGGATGCCGTTCGCCTTGTGCCGTTCGTGGGTATAGCCACCGCCCGGATCCTTCGGCACCGGCACTTCGGGTCGGGCGTCGAGCAACGGATCGATGCGTGCCCTCGCCTGCTGAATCGCTGTCGCGAACAGCCTCGACTGCGTCCAGTCGTCGTCGAACTCGCGAGATTCCGGCGCCGCAGCGGAATGCGATGCTGCCACTACAGCGGCCCAAAGCCAAAACAGCCGCGAAACACGGCCCGCATCCCGCCCCGCCAACTTCAGGGCTTCCATGAGACAACGGCCGGCGGCGGCGTTTGCATGAGGCGGTTGTCCCCGATGTCCGTCGTCGGCTCGCCAACCGTCTCGACGACGCGCACCGGTCGGCTGCCGCGAAAGTCGTTATCGCTGATCGACACTGCCTGCGCGCCATGCAGGAACACGGAAGCCGATGTCTTGTTGCGCCTGCCGTGGCCCACGTTCTCCAGCACGTTTTGTCCCATCGAGACTACCGGTCCGAAAGTGCTCTCGTCCGTACCGCCGCGGTATACGTTGAGCACCGCGCCGTCGATGTCCGTGAAACGGGAGTCGTCCACTGTGACCGACTCGCCGTTGTAGATGCCGAGATCGTCGATTTCGCGATCCAGGGCGACGATGTGGCCGGTCACGTCCCGAAACGTGGTTCCCCGGATATCGATTTCGCGCGCAAACGTGTGTTTCGCGACGCGCAGAAAGTTGAAGGAGTGGTTGGTGTTGAGATTGGCGACATCGCAATCCACGACGCGCACACCATAGTTGCCCAGCATGGAGTAGCGGCTTGTCCGCACCACGGCGTTGCCGTAGGCGTCCGGTGCCACGCTGCCGTCTATTGCGAGGCCCATGAGTTCCAGGCTGCCGCCGTCCAGCAGTTCGAAGAGCGCGCTTCTTTCGAACCGGACGAGGGGACGCGACGCGGCGTCGGCTTTCGCTCGCACGGTGACCGGATGCGACAGCGCGAGAATCTTGGTGACGATGTACTCGCCCGCATCCAGTTCGATCACATCGCCCGAATCGGACGCCGCGACCGCGTCGGTCAGGGTGTCCTGGCCCGGGCCGATGGCGGCAGTCTGTCCGCCACCGAAACGGGGGTTTGCGGTCGGCTTCGGATACCAGGCCGGCCCCGTCTCGTCGCGGCGCAGCACCCGCAGGTCGGGGCGAACGCCAACCCCGGCATTCACTTCGCCGACGGGGTATTTGAGTCCGTTCGCCGATTGCTCCAATTCCAGCGACTGCTTTTGGAACCCGTCCGAGTCCGGCACACGGTCGACCCCGTCATAGACGTTGCCCTCGAACCGGATGCCGCTGATATCGTCGTGCACGGCGATGGAGTCCCTCCCCACGGCGTTTGCGATCAGGTTGTTTCGAAACCGACTGGCGACCGGCGGGGCGGACCGTTCCTCGTCGGCACCAGCGGCGAGTTCGATGTGCTCGCTGTCGAGGATCGTGTTGTTTTCGATCAGGGAGTCCTCAACCTGGTGGTAGCGGTTGATGGGAGAGTCCGGCACGCCGTTCATCACGACAAGCGCGCCTGCGAACCTGCGACCGGTAAGGCCCGAGAGGTAGTTGTTGCGAACGGTCTGGCGCTTGTTGATGACGCGGATTCCGCCCGTGTGCGCCACCCGGTTGCCGAGAAAGACATTGTCCTCGACCAGGTTGCCGTTGCCGTGACGCAGCGTCAGTGTTCCGCGCGACTCGACGAAGACATTCCCCCGGTACACGTTGCCGCCGGACTTGTTGGAGATGATCTCGACCTCGCCGTTGCACCACTCGAAGTAGTTTCGCTCGACCAGCGTGCGCGACTCCGTGAGCGAGTACTTGCTGGTGCCGATGCGCAGTGTCTCCCCGCCGTTGGAGCCCAGGATGGGCCTCGGGCCGAAATAGTTGTGGTCGATGCGGTGGTGATTCTCCTGGCTCGCTTCCGAATCGAGCCGCACCGCCATGGTCACGCCGACGTTGCGCTTGCCTATCAGCGAAGAGTGATCGAAGCGGTTATGCCTTCCGTACATCATCACCCAGAAATCCGTCTCGTGCCGCTCCGGGTTGTTGAAGTGGTCGATCACGACTTCGGTGACCCGCGTGTGGTTGGCGAGATGCTGCTTGGTGCGGCGGAACGCGATGACGTCGTTGGTCGGCGTATGCCCGTTGCGGAACACCAGACCGGATACGACCAGGTGCTCCCCGGCGATACGCAGGTTCGACCGTCCCGTGATGAAGACCTTGCCCTTCGTCTGGGCGGTCAGGGTGATGGGTTTGTCCGGCGATCCTTCCGCTGCGAAGACGATCTCGAAGTCTGGCCACTCGCCGTCGGCCAGAGCGATGGCGTCACCCGGAGTGACGTGTCGCAGGGCCTCCCGGTACTCGTCCTGGTTCTTGACGAGAAACTCCTCCGCATCCGCGACGAAAGCCGCAAACAATGCGAATGCGGCAAGCAGGCATGAGGCGACGCGAACAAGAGCCGCGAGGGGCGATATCAAGCGACGCCCTTCAGGTATCGCTCGCGTGTCTCCGCTGCCTGCTTTCTCACCTCCTCCAGCGCCCGCTCTTCCGTCACGTCGAGCATGGACTCCATCAGGCGGCGGAAATGCCGGCGCATGGCGAGGCGCGAGGCTTCGATATCGTGCGCCCGCAACGCTTCCAGCACCTCGGCGTGTTCCTCGCCGCGCCTGGTGACGTCCCGGGAGCACACCGCGTGGTACACCTTCTTGATGGATTCGTGCTCCATCCGCATCTTCCAGAGCCACTCGACGACCTGCTGCACCACGATGTTCTGCGATGCCCTGGCGATGGCCAGGTGAAAGTCGCGGTCCGCCCTATCCCCTTCCTCTTCCGAATCGGTGTTCTCCATGACCTCGATCAGCGCCTCGAGTTGATCGAGCGTGTCCGCGTCTATATCCGGCGCCGCCAGCGCGGCCGCCTCCGACTCGAACAGCAGGCGCGCCTGGGTCAACTCGAACGCGCTTGTCTCCGGCAGGATCCCCGGAATCGTATCCCCGCTGTCCAGAACGTAGACCCCCGACCCGGTCCGAATGTCCACGCGACCAAGCGTCTGCAGCGAAACGAGGGCCTCGCGTACGGTGACGCGGCTGACACTGAACTGCTCGGCGAGCGCGCGCTCACCGGGCAGCCGCGTTCCCGGCTGATAGTCACCCTCGTCTATCAGCCGGATAATTTCCGTCGCCACGGCGTGGTAGAGCCGCGGATGAGAGACGTTCGTATCCAACACGATATGGCCTCAGAACTTGGCGCGAACCCCCAGGAACACGCGGGGCCCGTAGCTGTTCAGTTCGGAAAGACTATCCGGGGTGGGAATGAAGTTCCTCCTCGGTTCGTCGAACAGGTTCAGCGCCTCGAGCCTGACCGTCACGTTCTTGGTGACCTTGTATGTCACGCGGGCCTCAACCACCTCGTTGTCCCCGATGTAGCGAATGATCCCGGGCGAACTGACGAACTGCTGGAAGTACGCGCTCCGCGACTTGTAGATGAGTTGAACGTCGAGACCACGCATCTGGTAGTAGACCTGCGCGGACATGACCTGGTCGGAGAAACCGAACAGGCCCGCGGCGGGAACCAGCCGCACGCGCTCGGACACCACGTTGCCGGACTCGTCCACCACCCGGGAAGCGCCGAACGTCTGGTCCTCGAACTCGAAGTCCGCGTCCGCCACGTTCAGCGAGATCTTCGTTCCGAGGCCGCTAAGTAGGCCCGGCAAATCCGTGAAGGCATGGGCCACGGTCACTTCGAAACCGGATATCGTGCTCTCGTCCTCGATGGTTCTCGACGTGGTCACGTCGGCCCGAACCGTCTGGTCGTCGATCAGGAACTCCTCCACCCGCTGCGTATTCTCGAACCCGCCCAGGAATCGCTTGTAGTACGTGCCCACCGCCACGATCGTGTCCGGGTTCGGATACCACTCGACGGCGAGGTCGAAGTTCCACGACGTGAGGGGTTTCAGGTCCGGGTTGCCGCTCGCCGTCGCCGAGCCCGCGACTTCGCTGATCGACGTGACATCGTCATCGTCCACGCTGAAGCGTCGGCCGTATCCCATGTCGGCCGGGTCGGGCCGCGACAGGCCTCGGTAGACGCCGCCGCGAAGCAGCACATCGTCGGCGAGGTCCATCACCGCGTTGAAACTCGGCAGCAGTTCCACGTAGTCGCCGCCGCCAACCACGGAGTAGAAGTTGCTGGCGTCCTCGTTGATGGTCAACTCGCCGTCCTCGTTGCGGCTGCTGGTGAAGGTCGTGCGCAGGCCCGTCGAGTTGACGTCCGTATTGACTACTCGCACGCCGAAATTGCCCCGTACCGGTCTGCCGCTGAACTCCGTTCGATAGTTGGCCTGCACGTACCCGGCCAGCGTCTCCTCCTCGACGTCGACATTGCCAACCGTCTCTTGGGGTTCTGGAATGTCCGGAATCTGGCCGCCGTAGAGTTCGCGGGCAAGGCAAAGCGGGTCGAACGTGGCGTAGGTGCTGTACTGGCCGATGACGTTGCCGTCTTCGCCGACGTTGATGACCAGGGGCTGGCCGTTCGATGGCTCGGAAAGGAAGTCGTCCTCCGGGAATCTATCGTTACGGCAAGCCATGCTGGCACCTGGAATGGCGCTGTCGCTATGGGACGTCTGGATTCGCACCCTGGGCCAGCTCAGGAATTCGAGGGTCGAGCTGCGGACACCCGCCTCTACGCTATGGATGGTGCCCCAGTCCGTCTCGAGCCGCAGGTCCCCGCGCACTGCGGTGATGTCGTTCTCCCGCGCCTGGTTGAGGTCGACCCGGGTGCGCGCGTTGTCCGCGAACAGGTCGTGGTTGTTGACATCGAAGTTCGTCACCGTGATCTGCGCGACACCGGAGGTCTGGCGCGAGAGGTCGTAGCTTGCATCCGGACGGTCCGTGCCCGCGGGCACCGAGTTGCCGTGGATGTCCCTCGGCTCCGATTGCAAGCGCGTGTGGATGATGTTCTCGCGGCGCGACGTGGACGAGGTCGACACGTCGAACGAGAGCTCCATGCGGTCGGTCGCCTGGTAGATCACCCCGAATCCGCCGCCGGAGTATTCCTCCAGCCGTTCCTGATACGTGCTGAGCGTCTCGACTCTGCCGTTGTTGTTGTACCGCTGAATGATGCCGCTGGGCGAGATGACCAGCCCTTCCGGATTGACGCGCCGCTGCTCTGCGAACACCAGGTCGTTGCGCGTTTCCGTGAAAATGCGATCCGAAAACTGGTAGTCGAAGTTGACCTCCAGCCGGTCGCCAGGGCGCCACTGCGCGGCCGCGAATACCGACTCGCGATCGTCATCCGTGATGTTCTGGCGAAATGAACGCTGGCTCGGCACGAAGATGACCGGCGTGCCGGCGTCCGGCGCCACCCCGGTGTTCCGGTCCACCTCCATCCTGAGGTCACCCGAACCGCTGTCGCAGTTGCCGCTGGAGTAGACGCCCACGCTCATCGCCGGATCATTGCGGCAGTCCCGCCAGGCGCTGCTCGTGCGGTATTCCTGCTCCGGATTGGTGACGACGTTCTTCTGCAGGCCGATGGAGATGCCCAGTTCGCCCATCTCCGGGCTGCCGAACTGATCGACGTAGCTGCCGGACGCGCGGTAGCCCCAGTCAACCTCCGCGATATGGATATTGTTGTTGTTGGGATTGGAGTTCGCCTTGAAGTCGCCCTGCAAGCGGCGCTTGCCGTAGTCGATGGGACGGACCGTGCCGAGTTCGATGTGCCCCGCGACGCCGCCTTCGATCAGGCTCGCTTCCTGGGTCTTGTAGATCTGCAGCTTGTTGAAGAGCTCCGACGGGAACATGCTGAAGTTCACGGAACGGTCGCCGCTGCCGTTGGTGGCTTCGCGCCCGTTGAAGGTCGTGACGCCGAGAAACGGGCCCATGCCTCGGATCGATATCTCGGTCGCCGTGCCCTGGTCGCGGTGCGAGGCCGCGCTGGTGAGCGTTTCCAGCGCTTCACCGATGGACAACGACGGAATGTCCCCGATATCGTCCGCCGTCAGCACCTCGATGACCGTGTCCGACTCGCGCTTGGCCTCGATGGAGGACTGGATCGTCTGCCGGGTTCCGGTAACGATCACCGTTTCAATTTCGTCCGCGCCCTCATCCGCGGCGTCTTCCGCCACGGCTACCGTCGTCAGGCTCAGCAGCGCGGTTGCAAGCATCAACAGGAACACCGAGACACCTCCCGGCCGGCCAGCACCGAGATGGTTGGACTTGTTCGATTGGATAGACCACATTGCCAGAACTCCCCAAGATTTGGCTATGCCACTATGGTAAGGCCTATCCGGGATGTGAACAACCAATAACGCAGTCCAAATTGGACTGTCCAATTTTGTGGTCCAGCCTGGCCAAAAGTCGACTTCAGTCGATCACCGTATCCGCGTCCACGATACGGTCTACTCGCGGCCCGTGAGCAACTCGAACGGGGCCAGGTCCTCCGGCACCACGCCAATCCTGCGTGTTCCTGCGAGCGTGAACTCGACCAGCAATACCGTGCCTGGCTCGGCCATGTCCTGACCTTCGGAATGGCGCTCGATATTGTGGATCTGGCTGTCGGGCGGCAGCGCGCAGTAGAACCGGGCCGCAGCCAGGGCACTGTCATCGAACCAGAGGCAGGTTCGAACCTTTGGGCTTTCCGTCATCTCGATTCTCACCGGACCTGTCGTGTTTACCATCGTCATGGTTCTGTTGCCTGCAAAGATTCTTACTCGGACTGATCGACACATCTACACTAGTGCTCCGTCAAGCCAAAATCTGCGGGCATCTGCGGGTCTTTTTGGCCCCTGGACTTTGTTGCTCCTCCTTGTGTGGTGCCTGCCACACGGCGTCGTCGCGCCTCGCCAGGAACCAAAAATCCCTCGCAGCTACACTCGCATCTTTAGACTTGACGGAACACTAGCCACCGCCATGACGAAACCTCCGATCCGCACCCTGGCAATCCACGGGGCACTGGCCATCGGCTGCATCGTCACGCCCACGATGTCCTCCGCGAACGGGATGTTCACCGTCCACGAGTTCGAGACCGGGTCAGCCCGTCACCAAACGGTTCTTACCGGATCCTTCGGCAGCGGCACCGCCCTGGCCGTCGTTGACATGGAGGAAACCGGGCAGCAGCAAGTACAGTTCTACGAATTCGACGGAGGTGATTGGTCGCAGGCGCGGGACGCAGCGGTTGGTCCCGGCATCCTATTCGTCGACGTATTGCGTGGGACGGAACGCGACCGCCTCGTCACTTACCGCCACGGACGCATCGAGTCAGTCGATCCGGACAGTGCGGCGAGCGAGGTGCTCTCAGAACTGTTCACGACGTACCGCGCGCCGGACCGTGGCGGAATACCCCAAATCGACATTACGCGCGACCTTAACCGCGATGGCCTTGACGACCTGGTGGTACCCGCTGTCAATGGATTCCGGGCGGCCCTTCAGTTGGCCGACGGTTCCTTCGCCAAACCGGTCGAACTCGGCCCCCCCGAGCCATTCCTCACTGCCAGTGCTTATGGCGAAACACGTACCTACGGCCAGGTCGGCATCACGCAGGAGAACATCTCCTGGTACCTGGCACGCGTCCACCGACTGGACTACGACCGCGACGGCTTGAGCGATCTCGCCTTCTGGAACGGGGACCGGTTTGACCTCTACCGACAGGACGAAGCGGGCACCTTCCAGACCACGCCCGACACATTTCAGACTGACGTTTCGTTCGACTTCGATGGCGCTTATGCGCTTGCGTTCCATTTCGGTGATACAAACCCCGTGTCAATGGTGCTCGGCCTCGGCGCATACGCCGAGCACAAGGTTCTGAAGGGATTCCGGGATCTCGACGCCGACGGCGTGGCGGACCTCATCACGCTGACGCTGTCCGGCCGGAGTCCATTGCGGCTCCGCGGTCGGTTCGAAATCCATTTCGGACGTCCGGTACCCAACGGCACCGCCTTCGCAGCCGAGCCCGACACCACCGTCGAGGCGCCGGGACGATCGGCGGGGGGAGAGCCGTGGGGTTATGCGACCCACCGCTTCGCCGACTTCGACGGCGACGGGGACCTCGATGCGATGCTCGGCGCGGTCGACACCGGCGGCCCGGGCATGCTGCGCGCCATGGCCGCAAACGCCGTCTCCATCGACCTGGCTCTCTTCCGCCTGCGCGGCTGGACCTATCCGGACAAGCCCGACGCGAAACGACGCGTATCGAGCGCGTTCCGACCGCTCTCCCGGCGAGGCCCGCTTTTCCCCGCAGTCCTGCTCGGCGACGTAGACGGGAATGGCCTCAAGGACCTTCTGATCGGCGATCGCTGGGACAGACTTTCCGTGTTCCTTGCCAGCGACAGTCCCGATCCGTTCCAGGCACCGCCGGTCAAGATACCTGTCGCCATGCCCGCCGCGGGCGACCTGCA
The DNA here is from genome assembly GCA_964518405.1 of uncultured Pseudomonadales bacterium. Classification (GTDB taxonomy): domain Bacteria; phylum Pseudomonadota; class Gammaproteobacteria; order Pseudomonadales; family Azotimanducaceae; genus VXNE01. The sequence goes on from CAZFGB010000230.1 coordinate 33,810, forward strand.
TGTCCGGCTCGCCGACCTTGACCGCGACGGCCGCGAGGATGTCGTCATCCACCATCCCTCCGCGACCGGTCCAAACCGCGTTGTCATCCTGATGGCGCGGTAGGCGATGCCGCTGCCGTCGCTCATCAACCCCCGACGCTCCCGTAGGTACCCAGCGTCATTGACTTCTCCTTGCACTCGTATGAGTTTCGTACGCGTCAAGGTTTCTACAGGAAAGGGACGCCCGTGAAATTCGATGTGGCTGATCACCTCCGTACCGCAAAGCGCTCCGCGTCGTCACTGGAACGCGATGGAAAGCTCGCTCGCGCGGTCACGCTCGTCCGCAGTTACTCGACGATGATCGAGGATCTGTGGGATGCCATCACGAACGCCGAGCGCCTTCCGCGCTGGTTTCTGCCGATCAGCGGCAAGCTCGAACCCGGTGGGTCCTACCAGTTGGAAGGCAATGCAAGCGGCGTCATCAGCCGATGCGAACCGCCGACGCATCTGGCGTTCACCTGGGAGTTCGGCGGGGATGTGAGTTGGGTCGAGTTGCGTCTATCCCGCGACCACACCGGCGGCACGCGCCTCGGACTCACGCACACGGCGTTCGACTCGGAGCACTGGGCCGAATACGGGCCGGGCGCGGTCGGCGTCGGTTGGGAGTTGGCGGCCCTGGGACTGTCGTTGTATCTCGCGCAACCGACCGCACCGAAGCCGGATGAAGCCACTTTTTCCACTTCCGGGGACGGCAAGGCGTTTATCGTCGGCAGCAGCGAGGGATGGCGAGAAGCGGCCGTGGCGAGCGGGATCGACCCCGACGCAGCGCGAGTCGCAGCTAATCGCACGACTGCGTTCTACACCGGCGAGTCCAACTGAAGCGCGAATTACATGGGCGGCACGACTTGACCGAAGACACCCTCGCACGGGCAGCAGCAGCCGCCCGCGACGGCGACGTCGATACCCTCAGCGCCGTGCTGGCCCGTTCCGCTGAAGTGGTCGCCGCCCGCGACGCCCACGGGCGGACGCTGTTGGATATCGCCTGCCGGGCGGCCACGGGGGACATTCAAAGACAGCAACAGTTCTTCACGCCGGGACGCCAGATGCCGTTCCGCCAATTCGGGCGGCAGGGTCTCGACGGAATCCCAGAACTCAACGATGGACTGCCGCCACGCCGCGTCGAATCGCGCACTTCTGGTTTCGCGTTGTTCCTGCGCGATGTCCTGAACTTCCGCCACAAAGTCCCATTGCTCCAGCAACGACAACGAATCGAAGGTGCCGTCAGCCAGGCGACGGTCGTTTTCAGGTGTCGCTTCACGAATGGCTCCCAGGGATGGCGCAAGTTCAGCGGCGGTTTTTGCGGCACCAATGTCCGGGAGATCCGGGAAATGGCACGCAGTCAACACATGACAGATCGCCGCCACCCCGAGGCGACAGATCGGAAAGGCTTCATGGCTCGATGCTAGTCAGGTCGTGTTGACTCATCAAGCGGACAACGGAACCCTCGCCAAACGTCGGTTTCAACTCATTAAGCCACCAACAGGTCGCGCGCACCCTTCACGATGCAGAGTCGTGGCCCCGCAGCCCGCACCGGTGACCGGACGGCGCACATCGACCCCTTAACGTCGGGACAATCCGTGCGAGCCAGGGAAAGGAACCGTGCTCCGCTGGAGGCTGCCTGTTTTGGGACGTCACGGTCGAGGAACCCACAGCGACCAAGGTGTCATCGGTCCTACTTCGTGGCTCAGTCTGCGGCACCTCCCACATCGGAACCGGATCGCACTAACCAAGCTGAATCAAGATTCTTTTAGATCAGCGCATCCGCCCAAAGCTGCTCAAGGAAGGTGGCCCACGGCAGAACGTCCATTGCCCCGAGTCGGCGAGCCGCCGGTTCGCCGCATACCACGATGGCGTGATCGGGTTGATGTTCTTCGGAGAAAGCCCGTATACCCCTCAGGTCTTCTCGGCGAACCCGTGCGCCTTTGACCTCGACAGCAGTCTGTCCCCTTGCGCCAAGGACGAAGTCGACTTCCAGGCCCGACTTCGTTCGCCAGTAGCGGATCGGGAAGTCGGCTTCGCGGTAGCTGCGATAGGCCAGCAGTTCCATCAGGATGAAATGCTCCAGGGCCCGGCCATATTCCGGCCCTTCGGCCCGCTCGATCCGGCGACCCGTCAAAAAGCCCGCGACGCCGACATCGAACAGATAGAACTTCGGCGCACGCGTGATCACTGCCCGGGAACGGTGGCGGGCGAAGGGTTCGATCATCGAACCCAATAACGTGTCTTCCAGAATCTGGAAGTACTCCCTCACGGTCTTGGAGTCCACACCGCAATCGCGCGCGAGGCTTGAGAAATTGAGCATCTCGCCATGGCTGAAACCAAGGGCGTCGAAGAAGCGCGAAAAGGCAGCAACGTTGCGGGTCAGGCCTTCGTCGAACACCTCCTCCTTCAAATAGTCATTTACGTAGCCGCTCAGCGCCCGCCGATATTGCGCGCTGTCATAGTGGGCGGGCACGAGGCCGCGATTCAGCGCTCGCAAGAGATCGAAGTCCGGCAGTTCCCGCCAAATGAGTGGGTGCAAGTGGAAACGCCATGCTCGACCGCCGAGGAGGTTGCTGCCCCCCCGCCTCAGCTTGCGGGCACTGGACCCGCAGAGCACGAAAGCCATACCCTCGTTCTCGATCAACCGCTGCGTCTCGTCCAGGATCGCCGGCACCTTCTGCGCCTCATCGACGATGATGGGCCTTCGTCGCTGCTCCTCCGGCAGCGCCAGCGCCCGCTCCGCGAAGGTCCAGGGTTCGCGCGTGAACTGGATCAGCAGGCGCGTATCGAGCAGATCGAACCGTGCCGAGCCCGGGAATCGCTCCGCCAGAAGCGTCGACTTGCCCACCTTGCGAGGCCCCCAAAGGAAGGCGGACTGTCCGGGAGGAAGGTCGAGGGGAAGCTCCCGCTCGTACAATCTCATTAGGAATGTATTCCGAAATAGATAGACTAATTCGTATTGTACTCCGAAATAGACTTCCTATAACAGAGTCTGACTACACGCCGAACACCACTGTGGCCAATTCGTCCAGGGTCGCGATTTCTTCAAGCGGTAGCAGCCGTGGGAGCTTGTGGAACACATCCATCGTTCGGTGCCGCCAAGATGCGCGGGTCCGTGGCAACACATCGCATCGCGGCCATTTCGGCCGCATGCGCCCGCCGCCAGAAAGGCAGATGCCCGAGCAACTTGACCACCATGTCGCCGCAGACCAACGTTGGGAAAGCCCCCACGCCCCGGCTCAACATCGCCTTTGTCGATATCGATGCCGTGTCGCTCCAACACCCGAAACGCATAGGACCACCAGTATTCGACATCGTCGAGTCGCGCCAGATAGGCACGGGTGGTGGGGAATGTCGGTGGCTTGTCAATCATGCTCACGGCGTGTGAATGAGCCTTCGAGAATCAACCCAAGACAAGGTCGCGCGCACCCTTCACGATGCAAAGCGCGCCGAGGCCGAGGATCACCCAGCCCGTCACGCGCCGGAACTGCCGGTCGTCGAACCTCTCGAGCAGCCGCGTGCCGATCCTGGCGCCCAGCGCGGCGAGCACGATCCCGGCCCCGATCAGCCAGATGGGTACGCCGGCTATGGCGAACTCGTCGAGGACGGCGTTGGACACCCAGGCGTAGTAGCCGATCTTCACGACGTGGCCCGCAGCCTGCGTCAGCGCCTTGGTCGCGACGATGCTGCGCCGGTCGACCTCCGTGCGCAGGTAGAACGCGTCGAGCAGCGGGCCAGAGGCCCCGGCAAGCAGTTGCGCGGCCGTGACGGTGGCCCCGCAGGCTGCCCCGGTGACCGGGCGGCGCACATCGAGCCCCCTGAGCGTCGGAACAATCCGTGCCAGCCAGGGAAAGGAACCGACCAGTATCAAGACGAGTGCAGGATCCGGGACGAATGCCAGGGCGATGAACAGCAAAACGGCGAGCAACGCGCCGATTGCGTAGAACGGCAGGATTCCCCACATCACATGTTCCCGCAGGAACAGGAAACGGGCGCCGTTGGAGGCCGCCTGCACGGCGCCGTGGAGGATCATGGCGCTAGCGACCGGCAGCAGGGTGACCAGCACCGCCATCAGCAGCACGCCGCCAGCCATGCCCATGACGCCCGACAGCACCGCAGTGGCCAGCACCGTGGCCAGGATCACGAGGGCGGTCATGCCCGTAGGGAACTCACCCACCCATACGGGGGCAGAGGATGATCTCGCCCCCTACCGGTCACCATCCAGCGAGTCAGGACGGTCAGTTTCCGCAAAGCAGGTCGACTCCCTGGAGTTCCGCCTGAGTCGTCCTCCACGATGACCTCTGGATCCAGAGGAACCAACCGGGATCGGGAAGCATCTGTATACGGTGCGGGCGAAGAATGACGTTCACGGCGAATATTGCGGCCTATCGACCGTCTCGAAATACTCCCGCGTCACCTTGAACACCATCGGCGCCAGGAGCAGCAGGCCAACGAGATTCGGAATCGCCATCAGTCCATTCAGCGTATCGGACAGGTTCCAGACGAAATCCACCTTCACGTTGGCGAAGGCCAGCGCCGCCAGCACCCAGAGGCCGCGATAGATCCAGAGGCTCTTCTCCCGGAACAGGTACTGCCAGCACCGCTCGCCGTAGTAGGACCAGCCAAGGATCGTTGTGAACGCGAATACGGCCAGCGCGATCGTGACGATGTACTTGCCGCCGGGAATGGAAGTCTGGAAGCCCGTGGACGTGAGCACGGCTCCGGTGAGGCCGCCGCCGTCCGCGCCCATCATGGTCCAGGCGCCCGAGGTGAGGATGACCAGCGCCGTCATCGTGCAGACGACGATGGTGTCGATGAATGTGCCCAGCATCGCGATGATGCCTTGGCGCACCGGGCTGTTGGTCTGCGCGGCCGCGTGGGCAATGGCGGCCGACCCGAGGCCCGACTCGTTCGAGAACACGCCCCGCGCGACGCCGAAACGGATCGCGGCGGCGACCGCCGCTCCCGCGAAACCGCCCGTCGCCGCGGCAGGCGTGAAGGCGTGGGTGAAGATCAACCCGAATGCGGCGGGCACGTCGACGATGTTGATCAGAATGATGACCAGGGCGGCGCCGACATAGAGCACCACCATGATCGGAACGAGCCTGCCCGCGAC
>CAZFGB010000231.1:0-12618 GCA_964518405.1 uncultured Pseudomonadales bacterium
CTGCCAGCGCAAAGAAAAGTTGTCCCGTCAGCAGCAGCTTGCGACGGCGTTGGCGGCGCACTAAGCTACGTTGCATGAGCACACTAACTGACGTGGTCCGGCTTCTGGAGTCGGGAGATTGGCAGACGGCTCACCGCATGGTTCAGAAGGACTCTTCGCCGCAGGGTTGTTGGGCGCACGGCATCGCGCACATCATGGAAGGCGACATGCGCAATGCCGGACATTGGTACGGGCGAGCCGAAAGAAGTCTGCCCGATGCTTCCGCTGTCGACGAAGAGATCCGCTTGCTGAAGCAAGAACTGGCGTCCGAGTAGCCCCAGCTAGAACGGACCCGTTCCGCGCCCGTCCCCGCGGTCGTGAATCGTTTCGATCCTGTTGCGCAGGTACTCGCGGACCGCGTCTGCGTTGCCCCGGAAGACGACGCGATGCCGCTTCTGGCCGATCTGGTAGTCGTACATGGGGTCGTAGTACCAGTCGAGCAGCATGCCGATCCATGCACGGTGCGCATCGGCATCCCGGCCTTCGAAGGCCTGGCGCATCCTGGCCCTGACTTTTCGATGGCGATCGCCGCCGAGGCGACGGCGTATGTTGTCGAGTGAAGCCGCGAGCGCCGGCTCGAGATGTTCCGGATCGCCGGCTTCGACGATGTATTCCCGGTAGATGTTTTCGACCCGGGTGGCCTGGTCGGACTGGACCAGCACGATGGGCGAGGCCTGCATGCTTCGGTAGATCCCTTCTGGAATGGCGAGCCGGCCGATGGTCCTGCTCTCGTCCTCGACAACCGCGGGCGCCGGGTGTCGCCGCAGGAGTTCGACCGCGAGCGCGTTCTCGAAACTGATCGGCATCGGCTGCGGCGTTCGGCGCTTGCCGAAAGCGGAGCCGCGGTGGTTCGCCAGCGCCTCCAGGTCGATGCTGTTCGGTACCTGCCTGACGATGTCGGTCTTGCCTACGCCGGTTCGCCCGCCGACTACGATCCACTCGCGTTGCCGGTCCAGCGTATCGATGCAGAATCGCCGCAGCGCCCTGTAACCGCCGCGGATGCGGGGCACGTCCCGGCCAGTGTCCGCGAGCCACCGCTGCGCGGTCTCGGATCGCAACCCGCCCCGCCAGCAGTACAGCATGGCATCCGGGTGCGCATCGACGGTTCGCTCCCAGGCGGCCAGCCGCGCTGCTTTCAGATTCCCGGAGACCATTTCGGCGCCGAGGGCGATCGCAGCGTCGCGTCCGCCATGCTTATACCGGATACCTATCCTTTCGCGTTCGGCATCGGTCAGCAGCGGCAGGCTGACGGCGCCGGGGAACGCGCCGCGCCGGAACTCCGAAGGCGAACGAAGGTCGATGAGCGGCGCGTCAAAGGTCAGCGCGTTCGCATAATCTGAAACCGACCGCACGGCGGAATCTCGCGGGCTTCCCGCGCCCTAAGGAATCGATTCCGTGATCGTGCGCCCCGCTTCGAAATCCTGCAGGTGTTGGCGCAGAATCTCGATGGTGTCCTCGTCGATCCGTTCCGAACCGGTGCCGTTCAGCGCTTCGTTCAGCGCTTCCCGCTGCAATTCGACGGCGCGCTCGAAGTCGCCGTTGGCGGCGTAGGCCGCGGCCCAGGTATCGATGTAGGCGGGGATGCCGCGCGCCCGCTCGTTCCGGGTCATGACGTGATCCATGATCTTCAGGGCGTAGCGTTCGTCGCGCAGCCGTTCCAGGTTGGATACGGTGAGCGTCCAGGCCACGTCGTTGACGACTTCGGCGTACTCCGGCGACGCCGACACTGCGGCCCTGAACCAGGACCGGGCCTTGCGGTAGCTCTGCCTGACGTGGACGCCCTTGGCGAACAGATTGCCGAGCTGGACCTTCGCTTGCGCGCACAGTCCCTCGGGCTCTCCGCAGGGACCTCCGTTGTTGGCCAACCTGGTGAGCCATCGATAGGCCTGGTCGGTAAAGGCCTTGTCCACTTCCTCGCGCAGCAGGAAGCGCGCGTAGTGGATCTTGGCATCCCCATTGTCGAGGGAGGCCGCGCGGCGGTAGTACTCCTCGCTCCTGTCGTAGTCCGGTCGATCGGGCGGCTCGGCGAAATCGAATCTCTGGGCGAGGAAAAGGCAGGCCATGGAGTTGTCGAGATCGGCGGCTTGGGTCAGCAACTCGAGTCCCCGTTCGCGAAGGTCTTCGCCGTACATGCCCCAGGTGTACAACCTTCCGAGTTCGTACATGGCTTCGTCGGAACCGAGGTCGATCCCGCGTTCGTAGTTGCTGACGACTTCGAGCCGCGCCGCATCACGTTCCGATCCCGGGGCGGCGTCCATGGCGGCGTACCAGTAGGTCCGCGCGAGCATGATGTGCGCGATCAGGTTGCCGCTCCTGCTCGCCGTCGTGAGCAGCCGCGTCGCATCGTCCAGCCTGCCTTGATCGAATCTGAGCGAACCGAGCAGCGTCTGCGCCGCCGAGTCGTTGCGATGCGCCAAAGCAACGATTACGCGCACGGAACGATAGTCGTCGTTGTCTTGCTGCGCCGCGTCCAGCGATCCGGCGTAGACCGCGTCGAGATCGAAATAGATGTTCTCCACTCGTCCTTCCGGGGGCTTTGCGGCGACATTCAGAAGGAACGCGGTTTCATTGGTGGGAACATAGATCGAGCCGACGGGCGAGCGCCCGGTCGCGATCAGGTAGGCGTTTGGTTCGGCCGGCGATATGACAGGCAGCGGTGATGCCGACGAACCGTCGCCGGACTCTTCCACCGCGGCGCGAATCCTGGATACCCATCGGCGGTGTTCGCGGGCGGTCTCTTCACGCTCGAGGTACGAATAGAAGGTGGCCAGCGCCTGGTGACCGGCGAGACTGCCCGGGTACTGATCGACTATCGCTGAACCCAAGGGGCCGAGGCGCAGGGGTTCCTCCTCGATGAGTCGGATGACTTGGGCCTCGAGGCCGGAAATATTCTCCAGCCGCTCCGAATAGTCCGGCGCGGCCGCGAATGCCGCGCGCAACGCGCCTACGTCCACATCCTCGCCTTCCTTCACGGCGGCTGCCAGTTCGTCGTACGTGGCGACCGTGTTCGTGGCGCATCCGGCACACAACAGCAGGATGACTGCCAAAGGCGCGACATCGCGCACCGACCATGCCCGGTAGCGATGCGGGATTGCGGCAGGTGTGGTCGGAAATTGATCCATTGCGCGTGGCTGGCTGGAGTCAGCCTAGTGTATCGCATCCTCCTGAATGCTCCGACTCTCTCGCCGGCGTCGAAGGAATGTCGCGGCGGGGCCTCGAGCATCCCGGTCGAACGATCCCATGGGGGCATTTTTTTGCCCGGCGCAGGGCATTGAGCGCTTGCGCACCTTGAACGGGAAGAATGCGATCTCGATAATACGCCTCGTCCTTCATCGAAGCGGGCCGAACAAAGGTGGCACTACCAAGTCTCGACGACTACTTCCCCGATTGGAAAGAGCGCGAAGCGCTGGCCGAAGCGATGATTCCGATCATCGGCCGTCTCTACCGAAACAACGTCGTGACTTACTGTTACGGCAGGGCGCTCTACAACCAGAGCGTCACCCAATTGATGTCGGCGCACCGATATGTGCGCCAGGTCGAGCACAACGAACTGTCGGAGTTCGAGAGCTACCCGGTACTGGAGGCAGTGTCGAAGCTCGACTTGGGGCCTTGCCATATCGATGTGGGGAAACTCACGGTTCGATTCATGGAAGAGTCCGGGTCCAACGGGGCGACGCCGCATACATTCGTCGAGCGGGAATGCGCCGAAATCATCGGACGCCACGTGCCGCCCCTGGAACGGCCCCAGGATATCGTCCTGTACGGCTTCGGGCGGATCGGCCGCCTGTTGGCGCGACTCCTGATCGAGAAGACCGGCGGCGGGGATCAACTGCGTTTGCGCGCGATCGTGGTGCGCAAGGGCGCGGATGACGATCTGTCGAAGCGGGCCCACCTGCTGCGCCGGGACTCGGTGCATGGCGGCTTCAAAGGCACGATCCGGGTGGATGAGGAAAACAGTTGCATCATCGCGAACGGCAACGTCATCCACGTGATCTATTCGAACGACCCGGCCGCGGTGGATTACGAACAGTTCGGCATCACCAATGCCATCGTGATCGACAACACCGGCGTGTGGCGCGACGAGGTGGGCCTCGGCCAGCATCTCAAGGCGAGGGGCGTCGGACGCGTCATCCTCACGGCGCCGGGCAAGGGCACCATCAAGGACATCGTTTCCGGCGTCAATTCGCACCTGGTGAGTGACAACGACCGCATCCTCGCGGCCGCGTCCTGCACCACGAACGCCATCGTCCCCGTGATGAAGGCGATGAACGACGAGTTCGGCGTCGTGCGCGGCCACATGGAGACGGTGCACGCGTACACCAACGACCAGAACCTGACGGACAATTTCCATCCGAAGGACCGCCGCGGCCGCGGCGCGCCGCTGAACATGGTGATCACGGAGACGGGCGCTTCGGACGCGGTCGCGAAGCTGTTGCCGGAACTCGACGGCAAACTCAGTGGCAACGCCATTCGCGTGCCCACCCCCAACGTGTCTCTCGCCATCCTCAACCTGACGCTCGCCCGGGAAACCAACGGCACCGAGGTGAACGAATTTCTTCGCCGGACCGCGCTGCACTCCGTACTCCAGCGTCAGATCGAGTACATGGACACATCGGAAATCGTCTCATCCGACTTCGTCGGGCGTCGCTACGCGTGTACCGTCGATGGCAACAAGACCATCGTCGACCAGAACTGGACCGTCCTTTACGTCTGGTACGACAACGAAATGGGCTATGCCGCCCAGGTCGTGCGCGTCGTGCAGAAATGGGCTGGAATCAGCTATCCGCTTATCCCGGGAGACGTGAGCAAGACCGGGTACGGTTGATGCCCGCAGTGCATCGCGCGGGCGAACTGCGCGTCCGTGTGGCACACTCGGACCTCCTGCCATGGAGCAGACGTCGGCGGGGAGCGATAGTCGACGAGCCGATCCTTCAGCCTGGAACGCGCGGGAGTTCCTCGCGCGGGCGACAGGCGGCGCCCGACGCCCCGACCGCGGCGCGCTGCTGACCGCGACGGCTTGTCCGGAGCGGAATCCTCAACGGACGCGAACGATGGCCGAGCTAGCGACAGACCGCCTCAATATCCGGCCCCTCGAAATGAAGGACGCCCGGGCGTTGCACGCTTTCTGGGCGAATGCGGAAGTGCGTCGCTACCTGTGGGATGGGCAAGTCCTGCCGATGGAGACGGTGCGCGCAATCATTCGACAGAGCATCGCCGATTTCGACGCGCACGGTTTCGGTTTCTTTTCGCTGGACCTGAAGGCGACGGAACCGAAGCTTGTCGGCTTCTGCGGTTTCCGCCGTTTCGAAGACGGGGAGCAGATCGAACTGCTGTTCGGCATCTTGCCGGAATACTGGGGCGAGGGATTCGTGACCGAGGCCGCCAGGGAGGTCTTGCGCCATGGATTCGAGGAAGCGGGAATCATCCGCGTCATCGCCGCCGTCGACACGCCGAACCAACGTTCCGTTCGTCTCCTCATGCGCCTCGGAATGTCGTTCGAGGTGCGTCGAGAGTGGCACGGGCTGGATACGGTTTTCTACGCATTGACGGCTGCGGAGTTCCAGGCGCGATGATGCACATAGGAATCCTCGGACTCGACTTCCACTTGGCCGGATGCCGTTCGCTGAAGGAGAAGCGGAGCCGGCTGCGGCGCTTGCGGGACCGGCTCGGGCGCTCGACCAGCCTGGCGGTGTGCGAAAGCGGCTATCAGGATGTGCTGCATCGCGCGCGCTGGTCCGTGGTCGCCGTGGCGTCGAGCCACATGGTGGTCGAGCGGTCCCTCGGCGATGTCGAACGCTGGGTGCGCGAAGGGATGGACGCGACCCTGGTGGATGTCGAAAGGGAGATCTTTGCCGCGTGAACGCGCGAGGCCCGCGTCCATGATTCCGGTGGTTGTCGCCGCGGCTGCGGCGGTGCTCGCGACGCTCTGGATTCGAAGTGCGCGAGCGAACCGCCGCGAGTGGCTCAACGCGTTGTCCCTGCCCGGAACATGGGTGCTGCGGAACGTTGAATCCCTCAGCGTCCTGTCGTTCGGGGGCGGCTTGGAAGCGGGCAGTTATACCTGGCGAGAGGATGGACGCGAGGAACAGGGCGAATGGCGACTGCGCGGCCACACCCTGAGACTGACGCCGGACGGCGGGGAAGCGGTGGACTACGATCTGCGCGTGTTCGGCGACGGCTCCATCGGCATCGATGGCCCGGGGCACGAGCGCTGCGTCTATCTTCGCAGGCGCGACAACGTCGTGCCGCTCAGGCAAAGATCGTAAACCGCATCGGATGAACGATACGCTGGAAAAGCTGGTGTCGAGCGGCCATGGGCTCATCCAGCGAATCTCCGCATTGCTTCCCGCGTCCGAGCCCGTCGACTGGTCGGGGACTTCCGCGGCGGTCTGGCGCAGCCGGGACCGGTTTGTCCCGCTCGATGACCTCGACGACATCGAACTCGACGACCTGCTCGAGATCGATCTCCAGAAGGAGCGCATCGAAACCAATACGGCCCAGTTCATTGCCGGATACCCGGCCAACAACGCCTTGCTTTGGGGCGCGCGCGGCACGGGCAAATCGTCGCTGATCCACGCGTTGCTGAACCGCTACCGCGAACGGGGCCTGCGACTCATAGAGGTGGACAAACGCGCCCTGGGCGACATCGCCAGGATCGTCGGAGAACTGCGCCGAGAACCCTATCGCTTCATCGTTGTGTGCGACGACCTGTCGTTCGAGCGGGACGACCCCTCCTACAAGGAACTCAAGAGCGCCCTGGAGGGGTCCATCTTCAGGCAAAGCGAAAACGTCCTGATCTACGCCACGTCCAATCGCCGCCACCTGATTTCCGAGTTCATGTCGGACAATCTCGGGGCGCGCCACCAGGATGGTGAACTGCACGAGGACGAAGCGGTGGAAGAGAAGATCTCGCTGTCCGACCGGTTCGGGCTATGGCTGTCGTTCCATCCTTTTAGACAGGAGGAGTATCTCGAGGTGGCGCGGCATTGGCTCGACCGCCTGGCCGAGAAACACGGCGTGGGGTTCTCCTGGAACGACGAGGTGCGCAAGGCGGCGCTGCAATGGGCACTTGGCCGCGGCGCGCGCAACGGCCGGATGGCCTACTATTTCGCCCGCCACTGGATAGGCAAGTCGTTGCTGGAGGAGGGAGCGGCGGATAGGCCACTCTGAGCCTTTTGGGCGTGCTGAGGCGGCTGCGGTAGGAGATTGGGTCAGGATGGCGGTTCGCCGATTGTCTTCCGGGGGTTGCTGCTCGGGCAGGCACCGGCACAAGGAAAGCGGTAGCCGGGCTCGCTCATGTGTCGGCGCCAGGGCGGACCCAGGGTCGGCTTCGCGGAGGCTTGCACGGTGTTCGGAGACCCGTTGGAGGTCACGATCCCGGACCTTGACCACTCGACGACGGAGCAGAGGTATCTCAGCGTTGGGTTTTCGGTACGCGGGCGCGTGCTGGTCGTATCCTACGCGGAACCTGTCGACGACACGATTAGGATAATCAGCGCGAGGGAAGCCTCGCGACGGGAACGGAATGACTATGAATCAGGATGACACAGATACGATGCGGGACGAGTACGACTTCTCGAAAGGCGTAAGGGGGAAGCACCGCAAGGCATATCGCGAGGGCACGAACGTCGTGTTGCTGGAGCCAGACGTGGCCGAGGTATTCAAGGACTCGGCTTCGGTCAACCAGACTCTTCGCGCGATTGCCCGGCTGGCAAGAACCCAAGCGGAGAATCTGTCGGGCCGGTAGAGATGGCGCGCGGGACGCCGCGGATGGCGCCGTGGTACAGGAACGTGTCGCTTCGGCCCGAGGTGCGCGAGGGACGGTCGTTCAGTCTGGACGAGTTCGCGATCGCGGCGGATTGGGTGACAAGCTTGACGACATCCCCCGCAGCCCTCACATAAGGCACCCCGGATTGGAACCGACAATTGGCGTCCCCTAGGAATCCCGAGGGGGAGTCGAACTCGGACTCACGATGTTGCGCCAGATAATTCCTTAACAGATTGATAATCTTACGCCTATCGTTGTTTGACGTACATCGGCGTTTCTCGTAGTATCGCTTTTCGTAGTGGGAACTTTAGGGGGAAACGGATCGATCGTTCCCACTACGCCCTCGGAGAGATAGGAACGGACTATGCCGAGACAGGCGACGAGACTGAACCTGCACTTCGTCCGGAAGGTGACGCTCCCGGGCAAATACTACGACGAAAACGGCCTGATCCTGCTTGTGAGGGAAACCGGGGCGAAATCCTGGGTGCAGCGCCTGACGATCCGCGGTCGCCGCCGCGACCTGGGGCTCGGTCCCTACCCCTTGGTCACGCTTGGCGAGGCGCGCCAGACGGCCTACGACAACCGCAAGCTGGCGTTCGCGGGGGGCGACCCGCGTGAGATGCGTGCCAAGCGGCTCATCCCGACGTTCCAGGAAGCAGCGGCCGCCGTGATCGACATGCACAGCCCAAACTGGCGGAACGCGAAGTCGGTGACGTCTTGGGAGTCGACGCTCAAGTCGTACGCATATCCAAAGATCGGCAGCATGCCGGTCGATGCCATCGAGCCCGCCGACGTCATGCGTTGCTTGCTGCCGATCTGGAACACAAAGCGAGAGACGGCACGCAAGGTCCGGCAACGCATCGGAACCGTCATGAAATGGGCGATCGCGGAAGGCCACCGGAAGGACAACCCGGCCGGCGACGCCATCGGTGCGGCATTGCCGAAGGTCGGGCACAAGACGACCCACCAGCGCGCGATGGTGCACGGAGAGGTCGGTGCGGCCCTGCGGAAGGTGCGCAGTTGCAACGCGCTTAGTTCGACGAAGCTTGCTTTCGAGTTCCTCGTGCTAACTGCGTGCCGGTCACGAGAAGTCCGAGAGGCGACCTGGGACGAGGTCGACGTGGACGCGGCCGTTTGGACCGTCCCCGGCGACCGCACGAAGACGGGGAGCGAGCATCGCGTACCGTTATCCGACCGCGCAATGGCGGTGGTCGAAGAAGCCCGAGCCTTCAGGGAGAATGACCTACTGTTTCCGACCGCGACGGGGCGGACAATGAGCGACAGCACCTTGTCGAAGCTGCTCCGCGAACTCGGGATCGGCGCGGTGCCGCATGGGTGCCGTTCGACGTTCCGCGATTGGTGCGGCGAGATGACCAACGCGCCACGCGAGGTAGCGGAGGCAGCCCTCGGCCACAAGGTGGGCAACGTGGTGGAGCAAGCCTATGCGCGCTCTGACCTGTTCGAAAAGCGCCGGGCGCTGATGGAATCCTGGGCCCGGTATCTCGGTCGCGAGGCCGGAGACCTGATCCAACTGCCCCGTATGGCATGATGGGCAGATCAGGGTTGGGCCACCAGGCGGCGAGCGTGACGCAAACCTCACATGGAAACCAAGGCAGGGAGGATCGGCGCGATCGCGAATGCTGTCGAGGTGAGTATGACTTCTCTCGCGGGGAGAGAGGCAGGCATCACGAAGCGTATCAGCGGGGCGCGAGAATGATGGTGGTCGGCCACGAAGCGCCCGAGGCGCAATTGTCAAAAGGAAATGACTGCAACGGACCGGAGGAGCCGCTCAGACGAAGGTGTGCAGGCGGTTCCTCGTTGTGATGATCGGGCAGATTAGCTATAGCTAGCGAGCGCCAGATGCCTGCAGACGCACGACGATTCAGGGTGACGGCTTCCGATGGACCGGCATGAACGGCTGCTGCAGACTATTCTTGGCGGCAGATCGGATGCCAACATTCGCTTTGCCGACCTGCGGGCGCTGCTCTTTCACCTCGGATTCGACGAGCGTGTCCGTGGCGGCCACCATCTGTTCTACAAGCAGGGCGTCGTGGAACTCGTCAACATTCAGAGCCGCGGCGGCCAAGCTAAACCGTATCAGGTGAGGCAGATACGGAACATCATCTTGAAGTACAAGCTAGGAAGAGACGACTGATGCACCGTTACGAGATCATCCTCTATTGGAGCAACGAGGACCAGGCGTTCATCGCGGAAGCGCCGGAACTGCCAGGCTGCATGGCGCACGGGGACGATCAGGAAGAGGCGTTGAAGAACATCAAGGACGCCATGCAATTCTGGATCGACACAGCCGGCGAACTGGGACGACCGGTCCCGGAACCCAAGGGCGAGCGCCTGATGTATGCCTGACAAAGATCGACTGCCTGTCCCAGCGATCACTGTCGAAGTGACGCTATTGACCCACGCGGGATCCAACGCGTGGTGAGCGACCGACCAACACCAATTGAAGTCCGTGAAACCTTCGGACGTGTGCACCAGGACGCCACGCACGCACACGTTTACTTCCACACTTGGTGGGCGTTGTTCGGGGTCGCGATGCCCGAGCACCGCGCAACCATGGGCAACGTCGCGTACGTCGACTTCTTTCAGGCTTGTAAGGGCTTCCTCACGCTTGTATTCGTGTCACTAGGCAGGCTGTTGGATCATGACCAAAGGTCCCTTGGCCTCAAGCGGCTGCACGAAGTCCTCGTAGAGCACGGGTACGGGAAGGAGGGAGGCCAGGTCGACAGCCTGCTCTCGTCCAATGGCGATTTGATCGAGCGAATACGAAGGATCAGGAATAAGGCGGCGGCGCACACGGACCGTGAAATGACGCGCGAGGATGTCTATGAGAAGTATGGCGTCACGCCGAACGAGATTCGAGATCTCGTCGGCGGCGCGGTAGATGTCGTCAACGACGTTGAGCAGTCTTTGTACTCGTCGGGGTTGCTCATCTCATCGGGAGAAAGGCAAGAACGCGCGACGATGTCCCTGCTCCGCTGCTTGAAGGACGCCGCATGGGACGACGGCGTTTGACAATATGCACTGGTGATCGATGAACGCCGTTGAAATCGAGGAGGCGGTATCTGCCCTTGCCGGACGGCCTTTCGAGAGTGAGGAGTTCCCGTTCGCGTTCCTGCAAGCCTTCGGAAACAAACGCACCACCATTAAGCGCCTGCGGTCGGGTGCGTCGAACGGCTCCGACATAGGCGGTGTACTCCAGCGCAGTAATATCCACATCAAAGTCTGTCCACCGGGCGAAGTGACCGCGACTCTCGCCGCGCTTGGGACAAGTGCCGCAACGGCCCGGGCGAAAGCCAAGTTCACTCTCGCGACAGACGGGCTGGAGATTCAGGCCGAGGATCTGATCGGCGGCGAAGTCGTAGCCTGCCAATATCCCGACCTTGCGGAGCACTTCGGCTTCTTCCTGCCACTCGCAGGCATCACGACCGTCAAGCAGATTCGCGAAAGCGCCTTCGACATAAAGGCAACTGGACGCCTCAATCGGCTCTACATCGAACTGCTGAAGGACAATCCTGACTGGGGGACCGCCGAACGTCGCCACGAAATGAACCACTTCATGGCGCGGATCATCTTCTGCTTCTTCGCCGAAGACACCGACATCTTCAACGGGGAGGGGCTCTTCACGGACACTGTGGAACGGATGAGCTCCCGCGACAGTTCGAACACGGATCAGGTCATCGCCGAAGTCTTCCGCGCAATGAACACCGAAAGCCACGCCCGTATGGCTGCGGACGTTCCGCGTTGGGCTGACGCGTTCCCCTACGTGAATGGCGGGCTGTTCTCGGACTCGACAGACGTTCCTCGATTCAGCAGGATCGCCCGGTCCTACCTCATCCACATTGGCAATCTGGACTGGCAGAGAATCAATCCCGATATCTTCGGTTCGATGATTCAGGCCGTTGCCGAGGACGAGGAACGCGGTGCGCTCGGGATGCACTACACCAGCGTGCCGAACATCCTGAGGGTGCTGAATCCGCTGTTCCTCGACGATCTACGAGCTAGACTGGAGGAAGCTGGCGCCAACGCCCGGAAGCTCCTTAACCTTCGTAACCGCATCGCGCGGGTCCGGGTTTTCGATCCTGCATGCGGCTCCGGCAACTTCCTCGTCATCGCGTACAAGGAAATGCGACAGATCGAATCCGAGATCAATAGTCGCAGGAACGAGAGCGGTCGGCGGTCGGACATTCCATTGACGAACTTCCGAGGCATAGAGGTCCGGAACTTCCCCTCCGAGATCGCCCGCCTCGCCCTCATCATCGCGGAATACCAGTGCGACGTACTCTATCGGGGCCAGAGGGAAGCGCTGAAGGACTTCCTGCCGCTCGACGCCATGAACTGGATCACCTGCGGCAATGCGCTGAGGCTAGACTGGTTGAAGCTCTGCCCGCCCACCGGTACTGGGGTGAGATACGCGACCGACGATCTGCTCCAGACGCCGCTCGATCAGCCCGAGATCGACTTCGACAACGAAGGTGGCGAGACGTACATCTGCAGCAACCCGCCATATCGCGGCAGCCAATGGCAGACGGATGAACAGAAGGCGGATCTGGAGGCGATTTTCGAAGGGCGGACAAAACGCTGGAGGTCGCTGGACTACGTGTCCGGCTGGTTCATGAAGGCAGCGGACTACGGAACGGCGACCGAGGCCGCAGGGCTTTCCCACGCTGATTGGTCTTTGTCTTGAGGCTTTCCGCAGGCGCGGATTTCGGGGTCGTTGTCCGGGGGGGCTGGCTTTCCCACGCTGGATGTGCGATAAGGGCGGCATGGATCTGCGCTCGCGCATGCAAGCC
>CAZFGB010000232.1:0-4455 GCA_964518405.1 uncultured Pseudomonadales bacterium
GAGCACGATCTGCGTGCCGACCTGGGCCAGCGCCGCGGGCGTCATGGCCTTGACCGGGGCGTAGGTGCCGCACGGCATCAACGCGGGGGTCTCGACGCCGCCGCGGCGCGGCGGCGGGCATGTGCGGCGTCAAGGCATCGAGAACGGCGTTCATCTCGACTTTCGGCTCGCCGACCGACAGTCCGCCGATGGCATAGCCGTCGAAGCCGATGCCGACGAGCGCCGCCAGGCTCTCGCGCCTGAGATCGTCGTACATGCCGCCCTGGACGATGCCGAACAGGGCACCGTCGCCGTCGCCATGGGCGTCCCGACAGCGTCTCGCCCAGCGCGTCGACAGTTGCATCGAGTCGCGGGCTTCTTGTCTCGACACGGGATACGGCGTGCACTCGTCGAACGCCATGACGAAGTCGGCGCCGAGGTTGTGCTGCGCCTGGATGGAGCGCTCGGGGGAAAGGAACAGGGCATCGCCGTTGATGGGCGACCGGAACGCCACGCCGGCCTCCTCCACCTTGCGCATCTCCGACAGGCTGAACACCTGGTAGCCGCCGGAGTCGGTCAGGATGGGTCCCGGCCACTGCATGAACGCATGCAGACCGCCGAGCGCGGCGATGGCCTCGTCTCCCGGACGCAGCATGAGGTGGAACGTGTTGCCGAGCACGATCTGCGTGCCGACCTGGGCCAGCGCCTCGGGCGTCATGGCCTTGACCGAGCCGTAGGTGCCGCAGGGCATGAACACGGGGGTGTCGACCCCGCCGCGGGGCGTGACGATCCGTCCCCGGCGCGCGGCGCCGTCGGCGGCGAGGACTTCGAACTTCACCTCGGAGCCTTCAGCCGGGAGCGCGAGGGGGCAACCCCTCGCATGAAACAGCAGCGCGAGGGGGCAACCCCTCGCAAGAATCAGCAGCGCGAGGGGACACCCCTGGCAAGAAAGGCGCCCGCTCGCAGAACATGGCGTCGCCGTAGCTGAAGAGGCGATAGCCTTCCCGCACCGCCTCGTTGTACGCGCGCATGACGCGGGCGTGGCCGGCGAATGCGGAAACCAGCATCAGCAGCGTCGACTGCGGCAGGTGGAAGTTGGTGATGAGCGCATCGACGACGCGGAACCTATATCCGGGTGAGATGAAGAGGTCAGTGTCTCCGGTGCCGGCGCGCACGTCGCCGCGGTCGTCCGTCGCCGATTCCAGAGTGCGCACGACCGTCGTGCCGACCGCGACGACGCGCCCATTGCACGCGTTGACGGCTTGCGCCGTGGCCGCGGGCACCTCGTAGCGTTCCTCATGCATGCGGTGCCGGGAAAGGTCCTCGGTGCGGACCGGCTGAAACGTGCCTGCTCCGACATGCAGCGTGACGGCGGCCACCTTGACGCCCTGGTCCGTGATCGCGCGCAGCAGCGGCGCGTCGAAGTGCAGCCCCGCCGTGGGGGCGGCAACGGCGCCGGGATGTTTCCCGTACACGGTCTGGTAGCGCTTCTTGTCCTCGGCGTTCGCGGGGCGCGCGATGTACGGCGGCAGCGGCGTGGTGCCGTGGGCGTCGAGAAACTCAATCACGTCGCCCGGGAACCGCAGCAGGTAGAACTCGCGGCGACGCTCCAGCACGGTCACGGCCTCCCCGTTCACCAGCAGCGAGCGTTCGGGATGCAGTGCCTTGCTGACGCGCACCTGGCAGAGCGCGGTGTCGGCGGACTCGATGCGCTCGATCAGTATCTCGGCCCGGCCGCCGGAGTCCTTGACCGCGCGCAGCCGCGCCTTGATGACGCGCGTGTCGTTGACGACCAGCAGGTCGTCCGGGCGCAGCAGATCCGCGATCTCGCCGAAGCGCCGGTGCGCGATCACGTCGCCGTTCAGTTCCAACAGCCGACTGTCCGTGCGCCCCGGCAGCGGCGTCCGGGCGATGAGGTGTTTCGGCAGGTGGTAGGAGAAATCCGAGCGTCGCATTGGCTTGACCGACCAACGGAAGCGGGATTGTAGCGCGATGGGTGTCCCGGATGTGGGTGTCCTCCACGGATTACGCGTCGGCGTTTGACCCCGGCTCGGGCCGCGGATACATTGCCGGACCGCCTTTTTTTGCCTGGGTGGCGAAATTGGTAGACGCGCCAGACTCAAAATCTGGTAGGGGCGACCCTGTGAGAGTTCGAGTCTCTCCCCAGGCACCAAACTCACATTTTCACCGCGTCTCATTTCGCCTCATTTTGTCATTTAACTGACTGTTTTATTTTTCAAAAAACCAAAAAGGCAGTTTCGACAGTTTCCCGCCTTCGCGCAGAATCTCGCGCATCCTTTCGGTATGAATGTGGGTATGAAGTGGCGAAATTGACGGCTGCGGGGTTCGGAGGGCTCGGATTCCTGGTCGATATGGCGATGGCGCACGCTTTACCTCAACGTCACGCCGTCCGGACCAAGTCGTGGATTCAGAGAATCGTGATTTCGGACAGCGCGGGCCGGACGCCCGAAACGCTCAGGGGGCCGTCGTAGAGGCTCCAGAAACTCGATGCGCGCGGAGCGGTTGGCGCGTTCGACGCGGCCGTTGTCTGCGACGGCTGGCGCGTTGCCAGGACAAGCAGCGGGGATGGGCAGGTCCTCGCAAGCGTTCTCGAAGCCGGGCCATCAACCCGGCCCGGCCTCATAGGGGCATTGATCCGACATCATCTGGAAACCCATCGCCATCGCTATCCTGTTGACATCCAAGGGGCAGGCTTGTGCCTCCACAACATACGTCACTGAACCCAACACCACGAAGAATGACAGACTCGAACCAACAAGACTATTCATGAACCTCCCATAGCCCAACCAAGTGCCTTAACTTGCCCCTAAGCTCGTACGGTCCGCAACTACCCGCACTGTCCGGAGAACCCTCCAGGTTGACCGGAGCACGCATCGCACGATGAGTGGGTATCCGACGGACGGGACGATCCGCCTCGCGGCGCAGCAGCGGGATGTGGCCGGGCGTTAGTTAGCCGTCCCCGATCTGGCAGATCGATGAGTCGCTTGTAGCGCGTTGCCGTGAGCGCTGGATGCACATGTTCTGCGCGCAAACCAGCTCCGGGTTGATCGTTGGTACCGGCGCGGCAAGTCGGATGGACAGTGTGCGACCGGGTCGTTTCCGGTCGCGATGGAATGAGATGAGAGGAACGACATGAGACGTCCACGAATCCCCGACGAATCGTGGGGGCAGTTCACAGTTCGGCTGGTGGCACGGGAGGGCGGGAGATTCGATTGGATCGCCTTTCGGAAGGGCAGGAGCGCGGAGGCGAAAGTTCGCGGCGAGCAGTACGAGACAGAATCCGAGGTCCGGGCGCGTCTCAAGCAGGCGGTGTTGCGACGCCATCCCGACTGGGTGGGCTACAACGGTGCGGTGGAGTTCTTCCGCAAGCACTTCCCAGACGGATTCGAGGACGAAAGCTACTTGGAGCAGGAAAGGTCGTACAAGTGGGATGCGAAGCGTCTCCTGGACGATGCGGTTCCGCTGGATTCAGCCGTTGCGGGAGATGGATTCGCCGACGAGGCACTCCGGGCATTCCACCGAACCAATCTGCTCTCGCGGTTCGAGTTGATGCGGGTGGCCGATGTCCTGAAAGGCGACCGGAAAGACGCTTTCGTGCGAGGTGCAGCCGTGTTCGCGTCAGGGGACATGGAGGCGGGGCTTCGAAAAATGGCCAGCGCTGCGAAGCCTCACGACGCGGCCAAGTGGACGGTGCTGACGTACCTGCCGTTCCTGTGGGAGCCGGATACGCACATGTTCCTGAAGCCGGAAATCAGCAAGCTGTTCGCGGATCGGGTCGGCCATGAGTTTGCGTTGCGCTACCGCGTCGACCTCGACCTCGACGTGTACCGGTGCCTGTTGGACCTTGTGGCGCGCACGAGAGATGCCGTCGAGGAGTTGCGACCGCGCGACAACGTTGATGTACAGAGCTTCGTCTGGGTCGTTGGCGCGTATTCGGAGCCGTAGCACGACCTGATTTTTTGATGCGCGGTGGCGTTGATCTGGCCGGTCGTAGCCGACAGCGCCCCGGATCAGCGTCAAGCTGTTGGAAGTGTCGGGTGCGGCATGAGGGCGCGAGGGACCGACCACCACTGCCGCAAGGTCGGCATCGGCGCCCGGAGGGCGCAAGCGTTAGCGATCGTTACCCGAAGGGCCGAGACCGTCTGCGGGCTCGGTCGCCACAGGCGATAGAGCGCGGGCCGCAAGGCAACGCTCCGGAAAGCCGTCAGGTTGGTGAGTGGTCGCAGAAGTCGACCTCGTACGGCCCGACGGCCCGCTGGAGTCCAGTAAGGAGTTGCATTTCCTTGCCCAACGGCTAGCCTGTGACCAAAGAGAAGTCGAATGCCGCGCCCACTACGGCGACGGAGGCGATCATGAACGACGAACCAATCGACAGGAATCCCGACATCCTCGGCGGCACGCCGGTGTTCACCCGAACTAGGGTCCCGGTGCGCATACTCATGGAGTACCTGGAGG
>CAZFGB010000233.1:0-15700 GCA_964518405.1 uncultured Pseudomonadales bacterium
CACCATCACGGTCAACGTCAACGTGGCGGACAGCGGCAGCTTCGCGGCCTCGGGCCAGACCAACCGGCGAACCGTGTCCGTGACCACGAGCGGCACGGCGAGCTTCACCGTCACGACGCTCGACGACTCCACCGACGAACCCAACGGGACGATCTACGCGACGGTGAGCCAGGGCAGCGGCTACGCGCCCCACGAAGTGAACCGTTCCGCCTCGGTCACGGTCAACGACGACGACGTGACATCCCCACTGGAGACCACCGACGACGACGACCCACCCACCACGCCGGTGGTGAGCATCACGGGCGGCAGCGCCGTCACGGAAGGCGGCAGCGCCAGCTTTACCCTGACCGCGACGCCGGCGCCGACCGGCAGCATCACCGTGAACGTCGATATCACCGACAGCGGCAGCTTCGCCACGAGCGGACAGACCGGCGCGAAGGAGGTGAGCATCGGCAGCACCGGCACCGCGACCCTGACCGTCACCACCGACGACGATGCCACCGACGAGCCCAACGGCACGATCACCGCGACGGTGCAGACGGGCAGCGGCTACTCGCCCCACGGCACGAACGCCTCCGCCTCGGTCACGGTCAACGACAACGACGAGCAGGCATTGCAACCCACCGACGACGACCCGCCGACCACGCCGGTGGTGAGTATTACAGGCGGCAGCGCCGTCACCGAGGGCGGCACCGCCACCTTCACCCTGACCGCGACGCCCGCGCCGCAGGCCAGCATCACCGTCAACGTCACCGTGGCCCAGACCGGCAGCTTCGCCGCCAGCGGCCAAACCGGCGGCAAGACGGTGAGCATCGGCACCACGGGAACCGGCACCCTGACCGTCGCCACCGTCGATGACAGCACCGACGAGCCGAATGGCCGCATCACCGCTACCCTCGGCACCGGCACCGGCTACACGGTGGACAGTGCCAACACTTCCGACTCGGTTGCGGTCAACGACGACGACCCGACGCTGCCGAAGGTCGGCATCAGCGGCGGCAACGCGGTCACCGAGGGGGGCAGCGCCACCTTCACCCTGACCGCGACGCCCGCGCCGCAGGCCAGCATCACCGTCAACGTCACCGTGGCCCAGACCGGCAGCTTCGCCGCCAGCGGCCAGACAGGCGGCAAGACGGTGAGCATTGACACTACCGGAACCGGCACCCTGACCGTCGCGACCGTCGACGACAGCACGGACGAGCCGAACGGCAGCATCACCGCCACCCTCGGCACCGGCACCGGCTACACGGTGGACAGCGCCAACAACGCCGATTCGGTCACGGTCAACGACAACGACGACCCGCTGCCTGAGATCAGCATCACGAGCCTCCAGACGGCGGGCCACGCCGCCTTCGAGGGCGAGGCGCTGCGCTTCCGGGTGAGCGCCGACCGCGCGCCCACGGCGGACCTCGACATCGACATCGACATCGCACAGCCCAGCGACTCGGCCTTCGTGCGCTCCACGGACGCGGGCGCAAAGACCGTGACGCTCCCCGCGAACAAGAGGACGGTGACGTACGACGTGCCCACCCACAACGACACCGACGAGGAGAACCCGTCCACGGCGACTATCACCGTGACCGTCAGCGCCGGTACCGGCTACACGGTACACGGCACCAAGAACGCGGCCACTGCGGTGGTGGCCGACGACGAGGGGATCCCGGGCCTGTCGATCGCCGACGCCGAAGGTGCCGAGGGCGGATATATAGAGTTCCCGGTGACGCTGTCCAAGCCCGCGCCGGTGCGCGTGGAACTGGGCTGGTACGCCACGGTGCACGGCTCCTCGCAACTCGCCAACGGGACGATCGTGAGCGAGGACCTGGACGAGACCACCGGCGTGTTGAGAATCGCGGCGGGGGCGAGCGGGGGGACGATCGAGGTGTGGGCGGTGGACGACGCCCACGACGATCCGGGCGAGCAGTTCTACATACTGAGCTCCTATTTGCGCGGCGCCGTCCTCACGGACGGCGAGGCCTTGGGCACGGTCCTCAACGACGACCCGATCCCGGGCGCCTGGCTGGGCCGTTTCGGGCGGGCGGCGGCGGAGCAGGCGCTCGACGGCATCGCCGGTCGCATGGCGGCGGACCGCACGCCGGGGTTCCGGGGCAGTTTCGCGGGGCAGGCGCTCGGCCGGGCTGGAGCGGAAAGTTGCTCGGACCGCCGGTCCGGGTGGAGCGGCGATGAATACAAGGCGGTTCGGAACGGCGCCGGAAACCGGGCGGACCCACACAACGGCCCTTACGGCCACGCGGTTGAGAACCCGGACGACCCGCGCGACCGTGAAGGAGGCTCCGCGCGCCGGCACGGACCGGCGGATCCGCGCGGCGGGCCGAACGGATCGTTCTCCGCGGATGGATGCGGACAACCCATGGGCGTGCATGGCGCGGGGCCGAACGGCTCGTCTCCCGCGGGCGGGCGCGGCGGACAGGCCGCCTTCCGGTCCGGTGCGGACTCGCATTCAATGGGCTTCCATGACGCCGGGTCCGGCGGCTTCCCGGCACCCGGCCAGGGTCCGTACGGCGCCGGCGGCGACCTTGGCTCCTGGCGCCACGGCGGCCCGCAGGGCCAAAGCCAGGGAATGAATGTGACCCTCGCCGACCTGCTCCTCGGCAGTTCCTTCGCATTCGGCGGCAGGCCCGACGGCGCCGGCGGCACGCTGGCGTTCTGGGGTCGGAGCGCCCGCTCCCACTTCCAGGGCGCCGACGAGTCGCTGCGCCTCGACGGCGGGATCACGACGGCAATGCTGGGCGCGGACTACGCGCGCGGCGACTGGCTGGTGGGCGCGGCGCTGACGCAGAGCGTCGGGCGCGGCGACTACGACCAGCCCGGTGCGCAATCCGGCCAGGCCGAGTCCACGCTGACCGCCGCGATTCCTTGGGCGTCCTGGCGTCCGTCGGAGCGTCTCGCCCTGTGGGGCGCGGCGGGCTACGGCGGCGGCGGGCTGACGGTGTCGCCCCTGGCGGGACGGACCGCGGCGCTCTCGGGCATCGCGCCGAACGCGGATACCGGCGGCCGCATGGCTCCAAGCCGCGCGGCCCCCGCCTTGCGCGGGGACGACCCGGCCGCGCAGCCGGCAACCGCCATGCGGGCGGACATCGGCTGGCGCATGGCGGCGCTCGGCGGGCGGGGCGAGCTATTCGGCGCGACCGGCGACCGCGGACCCGCGCTGGCGGTGGTGTCCGACGCGCTGTGGACGAGCACCTCCTCCGACCGCGCGCGCGGCCTCGCGGAATCCGAGGCCGACACGACGCGGCTGCGGCTCGGCCTGGAGGGAAGCTGGACGATGACGCTCGGCGAAGGCGCATTGACGCCGAAACTCGAGACCGGCCTGCGCCACGACGGCGGCGACGCCGATGGGGGCTTCGGAGTCGAACTCGGCGGCGGCCTCGCCTGGGCCGATCCGCGCCTGGGACTCGAGATCGATGTCGCCGGGCGCGTGCTGCTCGCGCACGAGTCGAGCGGGTTCGAGGACATGGGGTTCTCCGCATCGCTGACGTACCGGCCCGTCAAGGACGCCGGACTCGGTCCGTCGCTCGTCCTGGGCCAGGACTACGGCGGGCAGGCCACCGGCGGGCTCGACGCGCTGTTCATGTCAGACCCGCTGGCCCAGCGGGCCGGCGGAGGCATCGCGGAAAGCCGCTGGACGGCGGAGGCCGCCTGGGGCCTGCCCGCCTTCCGCAATCGCTTCATCGGTACGCCGACGGTCGGCTACGGCCTCGCCGCCCACGGTCGCGACTACAGCTTCGGCTGGCGGCTCGAGCCCCTGCCGGAGGCCGGCGGCCCCGATCTTTCCCTGGGCCTGATGCTGACCCGGCGCGAGAGCCTCGACACGCCGCCCGAGCACGGAATGGGGATCGAAGTCCGCGCGCGCTGGTAAAACCGGGCACGGAGCGGTCGAGCACGACCGTGCTGGAGATGGTCGAGCACCCGCCCGAGGTAGGTCGTGACGCCCCTGCCGAAGGCGCGCCTATTCGTCTTTTTGCCCAGTCTTGGCTGCGGATCTGATCCTGACACGGTTCTCGGTGACGACGACGATCGCGCCCTCGCGCATAGCATCGGCATGGCGATCAATCAGGCTCCGCATGGCATCGGCACGCTCCGCCGGGGTCATCTCCACCAGACGCACGATGCCCGGGTGCGGCCGGCCCCGCAGGAAGACCAGTTCCCCGAAGTCCTTGTCCTCGGTGATGAGCACCCGGTTCTCTTCCTGGGCAAGCGCCAGCAACGCTTCGTCCGAAGCGTTGGGGCAACGCTCGCGCGCGGACAGGATGTCGTGCCCCAGCTCCGCCAAGGCTGCACGGAGAGGCCGCGAGTCCGCGCACACATCGAGAAGAAACTTCAAGAAGCCTCGCGAACCGTGACGCGATCATGCACACGTTCGCCCGCCAGCGAGCGGTGTGCAAACAGAAGGCAGGCCCGGATATCGTCCGGTTCCAGGAACGGGTAGTTCTTGAGAAGGGTCTCGGCAGTCTCGCCCGCGGCCAGATTGGCCAGCACGTGCTCCACCGCGATGCGCATATCGCGGACGATCGGCTTGCCGCCGAAAACGTCGGGGCGCACGGTAATGCGGTCAAGCAGTTCGTTCTCTCCAATCATGGCGTTCTCCCTGGTGTCAGTTTCCCGGCGCCTAGCCAGCCGCACGGATGCCGGGCAGCGCTATTTTCGCACGATGCAACGCTCGGGCGGACACACATCGCGCGGCGTCGCTCGTGCTGCGCCAGCCCGAGCAGCCGCCAGGGCAATTTTCGACTACAATCCCCGTCCCTAATCTGGGCCATGCGCATCCGGGAGTTGCGCATGGCCTTTGTTTTGCAGTCTGGAACTAGGGGCAATCATGGACCTGTTGAGAAGGGGGAAGGCGCGGGCCGTGGTGGGCATCGAGGTCCGCGCGCGCTGGTAGGCCCGGACGAGGAGTGGAGATCGGCCGCGCGGCGCGCGGGCCCGGGGGCGGTGACGCGGCGAGGTGCGCTTGGACAGCCGTGCGCCGTACGCCGGTGAGCGTCAACAGCCGGACCGCTGCGATGTTGGCGCAGGCTTCAGACGGTCCGCAAGACTCCCGTAGGGAAGAAAACGGTTGTCGGTGTTGGCTCTGATCCACGCGTTCAGGTCGTCCGGGTAGTCGCCTCGCGAACGCAGCACGCGGGCGATGAGAATCACCGGCGATTTCGCACCCGCTTCGAGTCCGGGCAATCGCGCCTCCGCCAGCGTGAGGAACCGAATCCAGGCGACCAATACATCCGAGGTTGCCGAGTCGACGCGTTCGGCCCAGACCTCGCTCGCCGCCGTCATCAGCGGTGCGAGTTCGCCCTGCTCGGCGACGGTCAGCCCCAGGTCCGCCGCGTCAAGATGGCGGCACGCCTTCCCGATCAGTTCGACCTGACGATCGCCCAACACCGGGGCCGCCGTCGGGTCCCAGGTTCCCACGTCATCCATGCGGGTAGTATAGGTGCGGTTTGATTCGCTTCGCGCGGGTGCCGCTCGCACGCCCCAACCGGATCCCGATCATGAAAAGAGCGAACGACGCGCGTCCGGGCGACGACACCGGGATTGCAGACCTGCTGCTCGCCTGGTTCGAGCGTCACGGACGCCGGAACCTGCCCTGGCGAACCTGCACGGCGCCGTACCGGGTCTGGGTGTCGGAAGTCATGCTGCAGCAGACGCAGGTCGCCACCGTGATCCCCTACTTCGAACGCTTCGTTGAGAGGTTTCCCGATATCGAATCGCTGGCCGCCGCCGACCGGGACGAGGTGATGCACCTCTGGACCGGCCTCGGCTACTACGCGCGGGCGCGCAACCTGCACCGCGCCGCCCGCCTCGCAAACGGAGCGTTGCCGGACACCGCGGCCGGATTGATTTCGCTGCCCGGAATCGGCCGTTCGACTGCGGCGGCCATACTGGCCATCGGCTTCGGTCGACGCGCGGTGATACTCGACGCGAACGTCAAACGCGTGGTGACGCGCCTGCACGCGCTACAAGGAAGTACCGCCTCCGAAAGCTCCCTCTGGCGGCATGCGGACTCGCACACCCCGGCCGAACATGCCGGCGACTACGCGCAGGCCATCATGGATTTCGGCGCGACCCACTGCCGCCGGTCGAGACCGCTATGCTCCGCGTGCCCGCTGTCCGGCCGCTGCCTCGCCTACGCGCACAACCTGCAGCACGTTCTGCCCGAACCCGGACGGAAAAAGCCGCTACCCGTGCGTACCGTTCGCGTTCTCCTGCTCATAGACGCCAATGGCGCATGCCTGCTCGAACGTCGCCCCGACAACGGCGTCTGGGGCGGCCTATGGTCGTTGCCGGAGGTGCCCGCGGAAGACGATGCGGCGGCGCGCGCATGCGATTGGGCGGCAGACATCGAAAGCAGCGAAACGCTGCCGGCGTTTCGCCACTCGTTCACACATTTTCACCTGGACGTGATACCGCAACGCCTGCGGATACGCCGCCGCACGAATGTGGTCCACGACGCCGACCGATACGCGTGGTTTGCTCCAGGCGAGGATCGGAAACTCGGCCTGTCGGCGGTCGCGGTTAGACTACTCGCCGAAGACCCGGCGTGGGATGCGTCCTGATGCACCGCAACGAACCGCAATGAGGGAAGTGCTCTGCCGAAAGTACGGCGAGCGGCTGCCGGGTCTGACCGCGCCTCCGATTCCCGGACCGATGGGCCAAGACATCTATGAAAACGTGTCGGCGAGAGCCTGGGCCGAGTGGCGGGCGGTGCAGACCATGCTCATCAACGAGCGGCACCTGAGCCTCTTCGAGCCCGATGCCCGCAAGTTTCTCGCGGACCAGATGCGCAGGTTCCTTGCCAACGAACCGTACGAGATACCGTCGGGTTATGTGCCGCCGGACGAGCCGGGTGCCGACGCTTGAACGCCGTCGAAGGCAAGCATGTTCGCCGAAGGTAGCCTCAACCTTCGTAAGGTCGAGGGCTTGCATCCAAGTGGCATAGGTCATTCGAGGGCCCGCAGCAGACGCCATGTCGGCGCCGGGGTGATCGCTGCCCGGAGACCCAACCTTGTCTGAACAAGCGCGCCTGACTGGAGAAGAGCCCGGACACCACTGGCTTGGTCGAGGAGCTCGGCCGGAACGTCCACCGCATAGAGTCAGAGGATCGAGGTGGTCATCTGTGGGACGACGTCGTCAAGCCCTTGGAAGTGGTTGAGTTTGCCAATGCAAGGGCGCTCGCTCGTGATGTATCCCAACGTCACCGGGACTGCGGTTGCGGACAGCAGGGGCCGACGCTGGTCGTGCTCAACACGGTTCAGCGGGCCACGGAGACGTGGAAGGCACTTCAAGGCGACAGGGGGCTGACAAGTGCGGACACGGACATTCGTCTGGCTCACAGCCGGTTCCGCCCCGCCGAACGACGCGGTTGGCGCGGAGAATTCCTCGGTCGAAACGCCTGCGACCCTGGTACGAACCGCATCATCGTTTCCACGCAGGTAGTCGAAGCCGGCGTAGATATCTCTGCGCCGCTGCTGGTCACCGAACTCGCGCCATGGCCAAGCCTGGTGCAACGATTCGGCCGGTGCGCTCGATGGGGCGGCGCGGGTCACATAGTCGGGCTGGAAGTCGAGCGCATTGCGGCGCGGCTTACACCGGCGCGAGTCGAAATACTGCATCTAGCCGGGCGCTGGCATGATCTTGGCAAGGCGCACGCCGCGTTTCAGGGCTCCATTCAGGCCGACGACCGGCCCCGACGCGACGATATTGCAAAGGCGCCGAACCACGCTTGGCCGTGTAGTGCAAGGACATGTACCGCATCGGCGCAAGTGACCAACGACGCGGCTTTCGGCATGAACTGGCGAGTACGCTCGGTCTCTTTGGCGTTCTTCAACGTCACGAGCCGCAGCATCAGGCTCTGCTCGGTCCTTGGCGAGAATGGTTCGAGGCGATGGGCGAGGCCGAGAATGCCGGGAGTCCCGCGCACATCGAGAGTGTCGCCGAGCCCACGGCTATCGAACGGGAAATACTCGACCTCGCGGCCGACGATTTCGACCTGCTTGCCTATCTCGTTTGCGCCCACCACGGCAAGGTGCGCATGGCTTGGCACGCAAGTCCTGCCGATCAGCAGGCCGACGATCCCTTCCCACGCATCCGGGGCGTCCGGGAAGGCGACATCCTTCCGTCGGTGCATTTGGCCGCTGCCGACGGCGGTCATCATCTACTCCCGGCCACCTCGCTCGACTTGGCGCCTTCGGTAGCGGGCTTGAGTTCTCGAACGGGTAGAAGTTGGACCGAGCGCACGCTGCATCTGGTCGAGCGCTTCGGACCATTTGGGTTGGCTTGGATGGAGACACTGTTGCGCGCCGCCGACCAGCGCGCCTCGAAGCGGACGGTTTGGGATAGACTGCTACATGAACAGGAGAACAACGATGCCCGACGACAGCTGGAAAGAGGCGATCGAACGCTGGCGCGACCTGCCGCCGGAGGAGCGTCGCCGTCGCCATCTGGAATCGATTCCCCGCCACGTCGCCAACTCCATGGCCATGGAGGGCGAGCCCGTGGACGAGGCATGGATCCGGGAACGACTCGCCCGCCGCATTCAGCCACACGCTACGTCGAAACTTCCGCCGGTATCCTGAGTTACGCGGAGCTTGCGCCGTTGCTGGCCGAGCGCGTAGCCGATACCGAACTCGCTATTTCCGACCGGGAACTGGTGAACTTGTCCGTTCACGACGTTCTGCTCGAACTTCACAGGCGCATTTGCGAGGACCTGATTCCGGACATCGCGGGGCGCTGGCGTCTTCGTGACGTTCGCGTCGGCGATCACCAAGCACCGTCATACTGGTAGGTACCCATGCTGATGCATGACTATGCGGCGGATCTCGATATTCGATTGTCACATCTTGACGAGGACTCCGGAGAACAACTCATTGGGGTTGTGCGAACTTCTCATGGCTGAGCGGCAAACTTAGATCTGTCTACGGCGCGACCGCTCGAACAACTCAATCAGACCACACCCTCCCACTCGGGAATTCGCTGGTCCCGGGCGAGGCGCAGCCGCTGCAGGCTCATGGCGTCGAAGGCATCCGTCAGGTCGAAGTTGAGTTGATCGAGCGTCGGCAGGCGCGCCAACGCCTCCAGGCGGAACCGCTCATCCAGCGCCGACTGTCGGCGATAGGCCGCCTCCCACCACTCCATGATGCGGTCCGACGCTCCGCGCAGGGTGGAATCGTCCGGCAACAGTTCGCGCTTGCTGTGCTGGTTGACCGAACGCTGCGCCGGCAAAAGGTTCCAGAGATCGTCACACGGCCAGGCCGACCAGGGAAAGCAGTGATCGATGTCGAGATTTCGCTGACGCAGCCTCTTGCCTGTCCACACGCAGAACAGGTGGCCATCGCCGAGCAGCGCAAGCGCGCGCCTGCGCGCGATCACAACCTCCCGCTCAGGCTCCGACCAGCGCATCGCCCGCCGCAGCTCGGCTTCATCCAGCGTCCGACCTTGGCTCTGGGCGTACCGGTTCGTCAAACCGATCCACTCCTCCACAAGCGCCGGTTCAACCCAGACGGTATACCGTTGGACCGCACGCCATAGGTGCATCGGGACACGAAGCGTGCCAAAGCTCACGAAGTAGTCCCTGTCGAGCACCAGTTCCGGCGGTGTCGCCGACGGTTTCGGTGCCGCCGGAAGGATCGGCTTGCCGTCCGCATACGTCATGTGCCGGGCCGGCATGCGGGCGATGGTGTCACTCGCCGCCCGCAGGGCGCGATGCACCGCCCTTTTCCTGTCCGCACCCACGCGCATGCCGACACGCAAATCGGATAGCGTGCCCGCAAGTTCCCCAAGCTCGGCGACGGCGAATCCCAATCGCTCGAAGCGCCGTCGATTGATGGGGCTTTGCGGCAGGCTTCGGCTCAACAGCGGCAGGTAGAGCCTGACCCAATAGAGGGCTGCGATCCCCAGCGGAACCTCCACGTGATCCGCGCCCGTCTCCCTGACAAGTCCCGGCGCGCCATTGGCGATGCGGCAAAGGACCCGCAACAGCGCGAGCTTGTAGGTTGATGACTTGTTGTCGTTCAACACGACACGGCGGATGAGCGGCAGTGCGCCGGTCCCATCGTCCGGCAGCCGGATGGCGATCCGCTTCCAAGTGAGTCCGGGCCGACCAAGGAAATCCGCGTCCTCGCTCACCCGCTCGACATAGGCGCCGTGTCGGCGCGCCAGTTGCTCGATCTCCTGAACCGAAACCGGGTGCATGCCGCGGCCGGCATCCAGCGGTCCCTCGCGCAGCGTCAGCGCGATCACGCCCCGGGGCTTGAGCAGCGTGACAAGCTTGCGGAATGCCCGTTCCCGCAGGGTGGGGGCAACGAACATCCAGACCGCGTTCACGAGGATGAAGTCGAACGACAGGCCCGACCGAAACGTCTTCGCCAGTTCCGGCAGACGATCCGCAATCACCTCCAACCGAATTTCCGGGTGCCAGCGGCGCATCTCCTCGCGCATGACCCCGTCAGGCTCCACCGCGACCACGTCGTGGCCAAGGGATGCCAGCCACGCGGCGTCCCGACCGCTGCCCGCACCCACGTCAAGCACGGCGGCGGGCTTCGAGGGCAGGAATTCGCGAAGCCAGTCGTTGACGCGAGAGGCGTCGACGGACTCGTAGCGAGCCGCCGCTTCCCTGATCGTCGAATCGCCGTGACTACGATGATCGTGGTTGGCCGACATGGTTCCGAACCTATCTCAACGCTGCCGCCTTCGCCACACGACGGAGATCGCGCCAAATGCCGTCATGACAATTCAAACGTATGGGATACCATCGACCAGGCGGCCAGTCGGGCAAGGCAGCCGCAAATGTCACTACCTGAGGAAAAAACGGAGGAGACCCATGGCGTATTTCAACCGCGGCGATGTATCGATCTACTACGAGGTGCACGGCGAGGGTTTCCCCGTGCTGCTGATCGCGCCCGGCGGCATGCGTTCCGCCATCGAGTTCTGGGGCGACGGACCATTCAATCCCGTCGAGACGCTGCCGGAGCACTTCCGGGTCATTGCAATGGACCAGCGCAACGCGGGTCGCTCCAGTGCGCCGGTCTCCGCAAGCGACGGCTGGCACACCTACACGGAAGATCAGATCGCCCTGCTCGATCACCTCGGCGTTGAACAAGCGCACCTGATGGGCGCCTGTATCGGCGGACCCTACGTGTTCGGCATCATTCAGGCTGCGGCCGACCGCGTAGCGGCAGCCGTGGTGCAGCAATCGATCGGCTATGACGGCAATCGCGAGATCTTCTACGCCATGTTCCAAGGCTGGGCGGACGCGATCGAGGGAGAGCATCCGGAAGCGGACCAACAAGCGTGGCGGAGTTTTCGCTCCAACATGTACGACGGCGACTTCGACTTCAACGTCGGGCAGGATTTCGTCAGGACCTGCGAGACGCCCCTGCTCGTCCTGATGGGCGACGATGCCTATCACCCGCAGGCCATTTCCAGGGCGATCGCGGCCTCGGCCCCGAATGCGGAACTGGTTGAGCGGTGGAAATCGCCCGAGGACGGCGCCGCCGAAAGGGTCGCCGAGTTCCTGCGGGCGCATACGCCGTAGTGGTACCGAAGCGCCCCACAGCCGTAGCCATATCTTGCCTCGTCGTCCTCGGCGCCTGCTCGATGGATGACGGCGGGCAGGAGTCCTTCGACAAGAACGTCGAGAGCTGCCTTTGCCGGACGCTCGCGTTCGAAGCCGAGAGCTTCACCGGCATCTCGTACGCGGCGATGACCGAGCGGTGCAATGAGACGGTGCACGGCGCCAATCCCGCGCGTTATCCAGCTGCGGCGACGAGCGCGCCGGGTGTCGACACTCTACGCTGCCCCGACGATATCGCCGACTGGCGGGAAACCGCGCAAGATCGCGCGGATGCCTTGTTGGAACACCCATAGACCCGATGGCGATAGGCACGCCAAGGCGTCAGGTGCTAGCGCCACAAAAACCGCGCCCCTTCGGATGCGCCGCTTTTTGCCCCCGCCCAAGCCCACCTATCATCCCGTCGACCATGCCGCTAATGCGGCAAGATCGACGGGATGATAGCCTTTTCCGTCCAGATCAAAGGAGGAAGCCATGGCATTGAGAATCAACTCCGAAGCCCCTGACTTCGTCGCCCAGACGACGCAGGGCGAAATCAGCTTTCACGACTGGATCGGCGACGGGTGGGCGATCCTGTTCTCGCATCCGAAGGACTTCACACCGGTGTGCACGACGGAACTCGGCTACATGGCAGGCCTCGCGCCGGAATTCGAGGCGCGCAACTGCAAGGTCATCGGGCTATCCGTCGACCCCGTCGACAACCATGCCGAATGGGCGAAGGACATCGCGGAAACCCAGGGCAATGTCGTCAACTACCCGTTGATCGGCGATCCGGACTTGAGCGTCGCCAAGCGCTACGACATGTTGCCGGAAGACGCCGGCGACACCTCGGAGGGTCGGACGCCGGTCGACAATGCGACCGTCCGTTCCGTGTTCGTCATCGGGCCCGACAAGACAATCAAGGCGATGCTGACCTATCCCATGAGTACGGGCCGCAACTTCGACGAAGTGCTGCGGTTGCTCGATTCGTGCCAGCTCACCGCCCAACACCAGGTCGCAACGCCGGTGAACTGGAAACACGGCGACGATGTCATCATCGTTCCCGCAGTCTCCGACGAGGAGGCGAAGCGGCGCTATCCCGACGGCTGGGAATCACCGAAACCGTATATCCGGATCGTCCCGCAACCATAGCGACCGGCGACCCTCTCCCGGCACTCACTGCCACCCACGCGGCATCTAGCGTGGGTGGCTGGCGAGCGTCTCACGCCAACCCCAAGGGGTTGGGATAGAATTCTTCATTTTCGCCGGAATGGATGCATGGACGCCAAGCCCACCGTTTTCAACGTAGAGCTTCCATCGTTCTCCACCGACGTCGTCGAGCGGTCGAAGGAAGTTCCGGTCGTCCTCCTTTTTTGGACCGACGAGATTCCTCCCGCGGCCGATACGAAACGACATCTCGAAACGCTCGCCGGCCAGTACCAGGGCAAGTTCGCGCTCGCTCTTTGCGATGTCGCCCGGACGCCGGAACTGGCGCAGCAACTGCGGGTCCAAGGCATCCCGAGCATCCGCGTGATCGCCAATGGACAGATCGCGCGCCAGTTGGACGGTCCCCAGGGCGAAGCCGTCCTGCGCCAGATGATCGACGAATTGACGATGTCCGGCAGCGAACGCCTGAAAGAGGGACTTGAACGCTTTCTCGCCATCCGAGACTGGGAGAGCGCCCTGGACCTGATCCGGCAGGCTCTCACGGAGGAACCCAACAACGCCTCGTTTCGAGTGGAGTTGGCCGACCTGCTGGCACGCAAGGGCGACTTGGACGACGCGCGCGTTGCATTGGGATCGATCGCCGAAGACACCCCGGAGCGGGACCGGCCCGCCGCCCGCCTAGAAATCGCGGAGGCCGCGGCGGCCGTCGATGGCGGCGCTCCAGGTTTACCGCCAGAACCCGGTGCGGACGACCTCCAAGCCCTGTATGACGCCGCGGTCTGCGAGGCGGCGAACGAAAACTACGAGGCCGCTCTCGAATACTGCATGACCATCCTGAGAACGGATCGGACTTTCCGCGAGGATGCCGGACGAAAGACGATGATCACGATCATGACGGCCATGGGAAAGGGGTCGGAGCTCGCTCAACAATACCGCCGCCGCATGTTCGCATTCATGCACTGAGCCACGAACGCGCCGCATTCCCGTCACTGGCGAATTCCGAGGAACCGTTTTTTATCCATATCCTTGGGCTCTCCCCTTTCCTCATCGTGACTTAAGCAAACGTTTCAAACTTCCAACTCACATTAACTTCATAACGTGTTGAAAATAAAAAGAATAGAGTTTTCCCTCGTCTACCGGGCCGTTTTTCCGGATCACGCTGTCCCACCGAATTCAGAACCATGTCAATAATTTATACAGAGAGTTATCCACAGATACCCTCAAGATCTGGCGGCGTTTTTGGGTCATTTTCGGGTCCGCCTGGGGCTGCCCCGCAAACGCGAGCCGAGGTTTGAACGATGACCTCCGCAGGCCGATGCGAACCGGATCACTCGCCGGCACCAGCGAACATCGCTCGATCACTCGGTCAGGCTGCCGCCCGGTGTCAATTCGCCGCTCCTGTCCATCACGTCTACAACCCGCTGGACTACGCTTTCGAAGCCCACAGGCAGTATCTCGAACGCTACTGCCGCCGCGAGGCCGAGATTCTCCTCGTAGGCATGAACCCCGGGCCGTTCGGCATGGTGCAGACGGGAGTTCCTTTCGGCGAGGTCTCCGCGGTACGCGATTGGCTCGGCATCGCCGACGGCGTCAACCCTCCCCGCAATCAACATCCGAAGCGTCCGGTCGCCGGGTTCTCCTGCACCCGCAGCGAGGTGAGCGGGCAACGCCTCTGGGGCTGGGCCAGGGAACGCTTTGGATCTGCCGATGCTTTCTTCCGGCGCTTCTTCGTCTGGAACTACTGTCCTCTCGCGTTCCTGGAGGCGTCGGGCCGCAACCGGACGCCGGACAAACTCCCCCAGCGCGAACGCGACCCGCTCTACGAGGCCTGCGACAGGGGGCTGGCCGACATCGCGCGCTTCCTGCAACCGTATCTGGTCCTCGGCATCGGACGGTATGGCGAAGCGCGCGCCCGCTCTGTACTGGGCGACACGGCACGGATCGGGCACATCCTGCATCCGAGCCCAGCCAGCCCGGCCGCCAACCGCGGTTGGGCATCGCAGGTAGAGGGACAGCTTTCCGACCTCGGCATCGAACTGCCCTGACCGCCCATGTCCGAATCGCTGATCAGGTGCGCCTGGGCCGGGAGTGATCCGGTCATGCAGCGCTACCACGACGAAGAGTGGGGCGTTCCGTTGCGCGATGACCGCGCGCTGTTCGAACTGCTTGTGCTCGAAGGCGCGCAGGCGGGGCTATCCTGGCGAACGGTCCTGCACAGGAGGGACGGCTACCGCGCCGCCTTCGAGGGCTTCGACATCGCAAGGGTCGCCGCCTATGGACGGGCGGATCGGGAACGACTGCTGGCCGACGCGCGCATCATCCGGAACCGAGCCAAGATCGATGCCGCCATCACCAACGCCCGGGCAACGCTTGACGTGCAGGCCGAGCACGGCTCGCTCGACGTCTTCCTCTGGAGTTTCGTAGGCGGGACGCCACGCCGCAACGTTTTTCGCGACGTCTCCGAGTTGCCCGCGCAGACAGCCGAATCGCAGGAGATGAGCAAGGCGCTGCGGAGCCTCGGCTTTTCCTTCGTGGGTCCGACGATCTGCTACGCCTTCATGCAATCGGCAGGTCTCGTCAACGACCATCTCACGAGTTGCTTCCGCTACGGGTGAGGCGCCTGTCTCCGTACACCAGAGACGTTGGCCGTCACGTATGAGCCTCAAATTTTGTGTCTGGTGGGCCCACCAGGACTCGAACCTGGGACCGATCGATTATGAGTCGAGCGCTCTGACCAACTGAGCTATGGGCCCTGCCAGCTAGTCTACCGCCAGCCTGGACATTGCACCAAGCCGCCCGCTACCTGTCCGATGGCGGCCCGGCGTCCATGGAACAGGCGTTTCCGGGGAGCGTCGGCGACCCGGAACTGTTGTTCCACGGTCGACGAGCGCGACCGGATGAGTTCACTAACGCGTGTCGCCGAGTTCGTCGAGGAATCCCCGCAGGTGCTCGGACCTGCTCGGATGGCGGAGC